>JBCCSO010000004.1:0-32612 GCA_039199965.1 Chloroflexota bacterium
CTGCCATCGAGTTGATATGGTATGGATCCCCCTCAGACCGGCCGTGCCCTCGTTGATCCAGCCCGTAGAGTACAAATCCTTTCTTGGGAAAATGTTTGACAAAATGAGTGTAGGTTGGTTGGCCGCTGTGCCCCCCACCTCCGTGAAAATAAGCAATGATAGCTCTTGGCGTTTCGGCCGTTTCGTACACCCGGTAGAAAAGCTGCAGGTCGTCGTAGCTTTTGATTTTTCCCGTTTTAGGTTCCATTCCTCTTAACCTATGCCTTCAAATTCTTTTCAGTTTCTCCGATCCAACTCAAAATATCACGAGCAATCTTTTCATCTGTAAAAATATTGTGCCCTAGGCCCTCATACACAACGAGCTTCCCATTGCCGTTCGGGATCAACTCTGCCGTTTCATTGAAAAGATCAAGCGGAAAATATTTGTCATGTTCACCCGCTTGGATGAGGGTTGGCTTGCTGATCCGCTTTAAGCTTTCCCGGCCGTCGTGCGCCACCTCCGCTTTGGCTTCAAGCAACACATCCTGTCGGAAACGATCAGTGTATTGATCTCCGATCATTGATGGCCCCATCAACCAGAGCAAAGGTCGCATTAGAGCTACAGCGACCGGACCTGAGGCCAACGCGCCAGCCATACTTGCATATGCTTGACGGGGTTTGTTCTGATTGAGCAGTTCGGCATAGCGATAGTCTCCTTCTTTGCCAATATCAGAGACTTTCCAAGCGGCCGCTGAGATAACGAGATGGTCGTAGAGATCGGGATAATCGGCCGCAAAATGCTGGGCAACAATCCCACCATAAGAACCACCAATGATTAGATCGACATGCCCCCCATACTCAGCCTTAATCAGCTCCGCATAATCGTCAGACATCATTTTGGTCGAGTACCCATCAGTCAAACCACTGCGCCGCGTGAGCATGATCAGGGTGTATTCTTCCAAAATCGGATAAAAGGGCTTTAAAAACGAGTTGAGCAACCACCCCGAAACGATGGCATTCCCCGGCCCGCCAGACCACATCATTGCAGTTTTGGGGCCACCTTCTAAGCGTAAGAAAGGAATATCATTTTTCGTGATGCCACGGGTCATTTCGACTTGAGCCATTTTTTCTCTGGTAGATTTAGACCTGATAGGTTTAAATCAAACTATTTTTACAGATTGAGCATGGGAAACTTGCCAAATCTAAGGTCATCAAAGTGATTTTCGTAACTGCTCTAACGTGTCTTCCAAATCAGCAATTAAAGCTTCGGTTTGAGATTTTGACCGACCGGTTGGCGCCAGCACACAGTTCAAGCACATGTTGGCCAGATGAGCGGCCGTCGTTTCTGGGTCGTTCCGCTTGTCATCAAACCACCACGCTGACCAGTTGACCAAGCCGATAATTGACAACGCCGCAGTAGTTGCATCTTCAACCACAAACTCACCAGATTCAACCCCCTCAATGATCAAATCTCGATGGAAGCGAAGAATTTGTACTTTTTGGTTTTGATGCGTTGTTCGGATCGGCTCCGGCAGGGCGTTTTCAGCTTGAACCAGCAGGCGAAAGTTATACCGTTTAGCAAAAATGTGGAGCGCACGGTCAAAGCAGAGGCCGTATAATTTCTCTTGTACTGAGCCACATTCACGAACATCGGCCTCAGCAAACATCCTATTGGCATCTGCGGTGATCTCTTCGACCAGTCTGCGAATGATGTCGGTTTTATCTTTGAAATGGTAGTAAAGGGTTGGCCGACTGACTTTGACCGTCTTCGCCAGTTCTCCCATCGAGATCGCCATCCCCCCCGATTTAGCCATCGCTTCAGAGACGGCCGCAAGCAATGCCTGCGTTTGTTCGCTCATGAGTTCTGGGACTGTTTCGTGTGGTGTGGTCATGTGGTTTGTTTGTTGGATGGTTTGATAGTTAGTTGTTTGTTATCGTGGCCCTGAGCCAGTCGAAGGGTTGATTAGTCTAGCGCAAGCTTACTTAGTTTTCTATTCATCCCATTGTTATTAACGAAGCATCTCAGCAAAATCCAAAATTTTTATCCGCGTTCCCCCTTATCCGCGTCCTTAAATTTAGGCCCGCAGATAAGGGGGAACACGGATTTTTCAATATTTTTCTCAAATAGTTTTTGCTGAAAAGAAAAACTCGATGCTAGCTACGCAAGAACCGGTCCTTCCGGTTCTTTTTGCCAACGATTGTAAATCATCACAGCGAGAGTTGCGATGAGCGGACTTACGACTGAGTAAACGGCCGTGTAGATGGCTAACTCTGAGCGGCCGAGGATCGTAATTGCAATCAAAATAGCGGTCGATAAGTTCTGCATCCCGATCTCCATTCCGTTTGTAAAGGCCGCTTTTGCATCTAAGCCAGCACCCCGGCTGACAAGCTGACCAATCGCCATACCGCCACCACAAACCAAAATCGCCATTAACAGAACCGTAAATCCTTGTTCACGAGCCACTGCGAAGTTCGGCAAGACCGCCACTACCACAATGGTGAAAAGCATCAAAAGTGAGAGTCTGCGCAAAAATGGTTCAGCCCGTTCAGCAAATTTAGGTGCAAAGCGTAAGGTGAGCATGCCAAAAATCATCGGGACGACGTTAATGACAAAAATAACGATGAGTGACTGCCCTACTGGAAAGTCAACATTGGCAACTTCGGCATAGTAGGTTGACAGCCCCCAACTGATCCAGAACGGTATTGAGAATAAACCAATGATCTGCGAGATGCCTGTCAGAGAGACAGATAGAGCACTATTGCCGCGCCCCATATAGACAAATCCATTTGAGATGATACCGCCGGGAATAGCCGCAACGATTAAAGCCCCCAAAGCGATTTCAGGTGAAACATTGAGAATTCTACTCAACAAAATCACAAGCCCGGGGATCAAAAGATACTGCCCGAGCATAGCGATTAAGAAAGACCGCGGCTCGGTTAAAACGCGCTTAAAGTCCTCCCAACGCAGACTAAGTCCCATAGAGAACATGATGATCAAAACTGCAATCGGGATAATTACATTGACAAGGGCTTCTTGAGTGGGTGTTAGTTCCATTGGATGTCTCCTTTCTCGAATCTTACATAAGTGTCAGTAAATTCTACCTTACTTGACAATAGTGTCAAACAAAATATAATGTCGGCAATCAGCCACAATTAACCCGGAGGTAGGTTGGATGAAAATTCTTGTTGTAGGTGCAGGCCCGGCCGGTGCATTCTTTGCCATACAGATGCTCAAAATGGATCCCTCGGCCGAGATTCGCATTGTAGAGCGCAATCCAGAAGGGGCCGCCTACGGCTTTGGTGTAGCTTTGCAAGCTCGAGCGGCGCAAAAAATAGCCAAGCTCAATCCAGAGCTACTACAACGCATCTCCAACAACTTTCATTTAATCCAAGGGCAAGACATTATTTTGGGCGAGACCTGCGTCCCGATAGACCGGACACTGGCCTCGTCGGCCGGAGCCATCAAACGAACCCGACTGCTGCAAATCTTGGCCGATTACGCCAAGGAATGTGGGCTATCGATCGAGCATGAAACGACGATTGATCCCCAAAATGATTTGGCCGGGTACGACCTTGTGGTGGCGGCCGACGGGGGTAATTCATCGATCCGAGACCACTTTGCCGAGCAGTTTGGCACCCGAAAGGGTGAGCTTGAAAATCGCTTTGCCTGGTATGGTTCAATGGCACAATTTCCAGCGCCGGGGCTTGCGTTTCGCAAGGTGGGCAACAGCGTTTTTGTGGCCCACTATTACCCCCATTCGGCCAATATGGGGTCATTCGTGGCGGAGTGTGACGGCGAAACTTGGGAACAACACGGCTTTGGTGACCTAACCGATGCTCAGCGCAAAGCGGTCTTTGAAGAGGTGTTTGCTCCCGAGCTAGGCGGTGAAAAACTAGTCGAAAGCCGGTCGATCTGGCGCCGCTGGCCGATTTGCGAAAATGACCATTGGGTGCACAACAACATCGTTCTGATTGGTGATGCGCGCCATGCGGCCCATCCGACCATCGGCTCTGGCACACGAATTGCGTTTGATGATGCCCATGCGCTAGCGGCCGCACTTACAACGGTTGATGGCACGTTGGCTGACAAGCTCCAAAACTTTGAAGAAACCCGTCGGGCCACGGTCCAAAAGCTAGCCAGCGCGATGGTGGCTAGCTACATGTGGTACGAAAATGTGCGGGAACATATGAAACGGCATCCGCTTGATTTTGCCTATGATTTTATGACCCGCACCGGCCGGATAAATGATGACATTCTGCTCGCCATCGCCCCAGAATTTATGGCCGCTTATCAAGCGCACAAAGCGACAGCAACAGTTGCCAATTAACCTGACAGGTTTTTGAAACCTGTCAGGTTTGAGAGATTCAAAATGACCAAACAAAAACTAACAACGGGTAAAGATATTCCCCGCACAGGCGAGGCGTTTTCAGCCGATCGCTACGAAGATGCCTATAAATTCGGCATGCTTGACGGCAAGCCGACACCGGCCTCGCAAGACGGCATACAGCTCCAACTGCACGGGGTTGATCACGCCGCCCGGCCGACTTGGAAACTTCGTGAGACGGTTGAATTTTATCGGGACATCCTTGGCCTCCCTTTGATTCACGCCATCACCGCCCGGGGCTGGGGGCCACCCGATCATGAAGATTTCCTCCACTTTTTCTTTGATGCGGGCAAGGGAGCGACGATCGCCTTCTTCTACTATATCGGGTCAGAACGGCCGGACTGGCTTGAGCCACGCATGAACCACTATTACAACGCCACCCACACCGCATGGGCCGTTGACAGCCGGGAAGAACTGGTACTCTGGAAAGAAACACTTGAATCGCGTGGGGTCAAAGTCTCCCCTTACACCCGGCACGAAGTGCTTGAATCGATCTATTTTGTTGACCCCAATGGCTATCCGTTTGAGGTAACGCTCCGCCTGCGGGATTTAATGCCCCTCGACAGTGACGACGCTGAAATGACGATGGCGGCCGCTATCCTGCTAGAAGAAGAGCTGAATGCAGAGGGGATGGCTTTAGGCGATATCGACACGGTTTGGCGGAAAAAGATGGACTTGGTCCGAGCTTATCACCAAGACAAAGGGGAGAAATAAGCGATGCCAAGTATGTTTGTGCTAGACGTGGCTGAATTCGCCTGTGTGGTAGAAGCGGCCCGAGCCAATCCTGAATACACCGTCACCGATTTGGGCAAGGGCTACATTCATATCGAAAGCCCAACCGAGCTCGCCTTTAATCGGAAAGAGATGAAGATGAAACCTGCCCTCTGGTACGGCATGTTTACAGCTGGGATGGAAGGGCAGATCGTTGAGTTCGGCCGTGAGTGGGTCCGTTTGGTCAATGCAGATGTTCAGCTTTCGAGCGGAGATGATTGATGGCTGAGAAGACGGGATCAAGAGCAGGATTACGAGGTGCTGATTGGAACCCGGCCGAGTTGCCGCCGGAGATGCAACAGCAGTCACTGATCACCCGCACGCAGGACGGTGCCACGGTGCGGGGCGTGCTGTATAGCTTGGGCGGTGAGGATACGGCCGTGCTCGCGGCCCATCCGCGCGAATCGATCAACACCCACTATTTGGTCCCAGCAATGCTCAAAGCCGGGGTGGCCGTTTATCTGCAAGCGCCTCGTTCAATCGGTAACGATATCCGGCTAGAGCACGAGCGCGCGCTCTACGATGTTGCGGCCGGAATGACCCTGTTGCAAGATCACGGCTACCGCAAAATAGTTTTTCTAGGCAATTCCGGTGGGGCCAGCCTGCTCAGCTTTTACATGCAACAGGCTAGTCTTGCTCCGGCCGAACGCATCAATAAATCACCCGGCGGCCGACCAACCAAATTGGAAGAAGCCAGCTTGCCTCAGGCGGATGGGTTGATTCTCGTCTCACCCCACTTGGGCCAAGGGATGTTGCTCTTGAACGGCCTTGATCCATCGGTGACCGATGAATCTGATGCCCTATCGATCGACCCAAAGCTCTCCCCCTTTATGCCCCACAACGGGTTTAAACGGCCGCCTCAGAGCAGTAGCTACAGCGCAGATTTTCGAGAGGCATACCGGGCGGCACAAAGAGAACGGTGCGGCCGGATCGACGCCATCGCCAAAGAACAAATTGAGCGGCGGATGGCATCGCGCAAAAAGATTAAGGATGGGACGGCCGACCCGCTAGACCGAGTGGTGGGGATGCACACGCCGATCTTTACGGTGTGGCGCACCGACGCGGATCTGCGTAATTGGGACACATCGATCGACCCATCTGACCGCCCCTATGGCTCGCTGTGGGGACCCAATCCATTCGCCTCAAACTGGGGCAGCATTGGTTTCGGCCGGGTCTGTACGGCTGAAAGCTGGCTATCTACTTGGTCCGGCCTTAGCTCAAACGCCAATATTTTACGCACGGCTCCGGCCGTCACCCAGCCCACTCTGATGATTTGTTATTCGGGCGACGCCACTGTTTTTCCTGCAGACGGGGCCGCCATCTTTGACGCAATTGGAACTGAAAACAAAGGGTCGCACACTTTCCCGGGCGACCACCACGGCCATGCGATTGGTGACGGCGAGGCTGGCAGAGGGCCAGCGGCGGAAACGATCACCCATTGGCTGAAGAATCAATCTTTCTGATTGTTGCAGGTTGAAAGTAGCAGGGTCTAAGCGGCGTTTGCTACATGCAACTTGCCACGTGCAACCTTAAAACTCTATCCCACTGGAGGAAAATTTCCATGCAAACTGAAGTTCGAGACCCGATTCCCGGAGTCGTCTACCCGGACAAAGATGCCCTAAAAACCTATTTGGAGAGCGGCGAAGTGGAGCTAGACACCCTCGCCAATGCCTTCAAGCAATCAGCTCAGAAATACCCAAACAACATTATTCTCAACGGGCCGGAAGGGGCGCTAACCGGCCGTCAGCTTGATGAGATGACCGACCGCTTGGCTTTGGCTCTCTCAAATTTGGGGCTGAAGCCAAAGGATAGGGTCATCTTTCAACTGCCAAACAGCAATGAAATTTTCATCGCCTTAATCGCCTGTTTCAAAGCCCAAGTTATTCCATTGTGTACCCTGCACGCCCATCGAAGAGCAGAGATCGGCTATTTGGGAAAACATGCCAGTGCTGTGGCTCATTTTATTGCCACAGACAGTGAAAAATTTGATTTTGGCGCCTTTGCCACCGAAATGCGTGAAGCGATTCCCACGCTAAAACATGCCATCGTGGCTCGTGGCGATATCCCGGCCGGAATGGCCGATGCGCACAGCATGCAGGCGATGATCGATGCTCAACCGTTGACCGAAGCTCAGGCGTTTGTGCAAAATCAAGATCGGGATCCGTTACAAGTGGGCCTCTTTCAGCTGTCAGGCGGGAGCACGGGTATTCCCAAAATCATCCCTCGCTTTAACTATGAATATGTCTATCAATTACGAACAGTGGCTGAATTCAATGGGTACGTTGCTGACGAGGTCTTTATGCTCCCCACCCCAGTGCTTCACAATGCCAATATGGGGTGTATGTCATTGCCGGTGATGTTAGGCGGAGGAACCTATCTTGTGGCACCAGAGGTGACTCCCCAAGTATTTCTGCGTATGCTGGTTCGTCATCGGCCGACAATGATGGGTGTTGTCGGCCCACTATTAGATCGGTTCCAAGAACTTGGTATTTCTAAAAAGATTAGTTTCAGCGTCCGGGGTTTGATTGGTGCATATGCGTTGCGCCGCCTGCGGGGTGTCATTTCGATGAACTCCGGTGCTCAAGCAGAAGCAACTCTACATGTGGCTGGATTGCACGTCTATGGGATGACGGAAGGATTGCTGATGTTTACCCAAGCATCTGACCCCAAAGAGGTGCGAGACAACTGCGTTGGCCGGCCGGTTTCTCGCTTTGATGAGGTCCGCATAGTCGATCCTGAAACGCTGGATGATGTGCCTTTTGGGGAAACAGGTGAATGTTGGACCAAAGGGCCGTATACGATTCGCGGCTTTTTTGACGCGGAGGAACTCAACCAAGACTCTTTTGTCGATGGGTTTTATCGCACCGGAGATCTGTTAAGCGCCCGCGAGGTGAATGGGAAAACCTACTATGCGTTTGAAGGGCGAATCAAAGATGTGATCGATCGAGGTGGCGAGAAGATCAACTGCCAAGAAATTGAGCGTGTGTTGGTCAACCACCCGGCTATTTTGTCGGCCGCGCTGGTGGCGATGCCTGATCGAGCCTATGGTGAAAGAGCGTGCGCCTTTGTCACGCTAAAAGAAGATGTGGAGAGCCTCGAGCTATCTGGTCTCACCAGCTTCTTGGATCAAGAAGGGCTGGCGAAATACAAATGGCCCGAACGGCTCAAGATCATGCACGATCTGCCCGTCACCCATCTCAACAAGCCGGACAAGATGAAAATGCGTGAGATGATCACTGAAGAGCTCAAACAAGAAGGGGCTCTGGTGTAGCAATCTTTTTTAGGGGAGCCAGCTGTTTTAATCCAAGGTGCTGACGGATAAGAGTTCAATGTTCGGAAATCTAAATGAGCTTCCAAAACCAATTGGAGATTATATTGTCGGCATTACGCAGATTGATACCCGTTTCAAAACCCAAAATGGGAGAGAAAAAGTTGTTCCTGCTTTAGTCTACTATCCGGCCGATGACAACAACGGCCGAGAGCCTACCCCTTACGCTTCTGCAAAAGAGCTCCACACGTTAAATAAAAGTCTATTCTTTTTAACCCGTCGATTGTCAAAATTGAAGACCCACTGCTTTCAAGACATCCCTATCTCAACAAATGAAACAGATTATCCGATTGTTTTTTATAGTCCTGGGGCAGGAACCTTCATCATGCAGTCAACAACGCTGTGCTGTGATTTGGCCAGCAAAGGGTATGTTGTTATTGCCGTTGGCCATCCGTCGTATTTAGGGGATCTGAGGTTAGAAAATGGGGCGTTTATCAATGAGTACGCTGAGTTTGATCAGTTTTTCAGAAATGGCATAAAGTCAATCATCAAAGTCGTACGCAAACACAAACTGCTCAAAAAAGACAGAATGCTCAGTGATGCTGAATTTGATGCCTTGGCCCAAACCCTGTACGTGGAAGACATGAAAGGTACCTACATCAATCAATGCGCAATCAGGGCGAGCGAGAATCTGCAGAATATTTTAGACAAAGTAGAACAGATAAATGCTGGAGAAGTCGAATCCCAATTTGAAGGCAAATTCCGCTTATCGCTTGGTGTGGGCGTCACCGGCCATTCATTAGGTGGAGCGACCGCGGCCCAGTTCTGTAAAGATGATGAGCGAGCAGTTTGTGGCATTAACATGGATGGAATCATTTTTGGCGAAGACCCATTTATGGATGTAGCTAAACCTTTTTTGTTCATGGGCACACGGCTGGCTTGGAATCTGGCCCGCCAACTTTACACAAATAATTCAGCCGAGAGTTATTTTGTCGAAATCGCAGAAACGGCGCATTTTGGATATACCGACTTACTATTTGGAGCTAGACAGGTAAACCTTTTGAGAGTGTTAGGCAAGCGAGATATGTATGATTTTAGACGGGTGATCACCGATTTTCATTTGGGTTTCTTTGACAAATATCTGCTTAAAATGGAGCTAGACTTCGAGGATCACAATTTTGAAGATGTAACAGTCAGGGGTAAATGAACCTAATCCGGCAAGGCGGCCGCAAACGTCTGCGTAATCAAATGGGGTCGAGTGATGGCTGACTCCATCACCACGGCATGGGTGAAGGCCGCATAATCCGTTCCAGATGGTGCCAAAGGCCACCTCGTTATCTTGATTTGAGAAGCGGGTTAGATCGCTTAATTCATCTAAGTGGCGATAGAGCTTGAAGGTAAAAGCCAATACAAGAAAGGACGAAGAGAGGGACAGTTAGCCTATAAGCTCCTTTTGAAATTATTTTTAAGGAGAACTCTAAATGTCCACATATACAACTAAAATCGCCCATGCGCACTTAAAAGTGCAGGATTTAAAGCAGTCAATTGATTTTTACCAAAAGTTCTTTAATTTGAATTTTGTCGAACAAGTTGGTGATCGCTACGCTTTTTTATCTGGTAATGATTTCCATCATGAAATTGCATTGCAGCAGGTTGGCCCCAATGCCCCGGCTAATAGCCATCCGCACGCGGTTGGCCTATACCACATCGCTTTTGAAGTCCCATCTCAACATGATTTTGCAATGGCATATCAAACGATAAAAGCAGAAGGTATTCATGTGAGTGCAGTGGACCATCGTATTAGCTGGGCACTTTATTTTAAGGACCCGGACGGCAATGGATTAGAAATCTACTGGGACATTCGAAAGACTGATCATGGAAAGCCATTTTGGGAAGGGGAGACAATACGTTTGACCGATGAGGAGGTTTTGGCGCCTTTGGCGTTAGCATAAATTGTTTAGCTCAAACTTAATGTAGCCAGATCTCACATCAGCGCTAGAATCCTCTGATATGAGGAAAGCGGGTGAGGCAATCAAACTCTTTTTGCTGGGGCTCCCCCATATTTTACAGCAGGGAGAGGTCACGAATCTCAAGCAAAGAAAAGGGGTCGCCCTGTTGACTTATCTTGCCTTAAATGGAGTGGCTCAGCCCAGAGAAAAACTGATTGGTTTGCTCTGGGCTGAAAGCACAGAAGAGGCGGCCCGCAAGAATTTGAGGAATCTGTTGTGGGCGATTCGCAAAGATTTTGGTCCTGATCTGGTTGTTGGCGAAGGGGATGAGTCGTTAGCATTATCAGAGTCTGTGTGGGTTGACGCAGCCGCATTTCAGATGTCAGCCGCAAACCCTGAAGCAACGGCCGACTCAGAACAGATACTGACTCTTTATCGAGGAGACTTGCTTGAATCATTTCAGATTCGAGATGCGCCAGAATTTGAGCAGTGGCTATTGCTAGAAAGAGAGCGCTTGCAACAACTTTTTCTTCATGCTTCGCGGCGTCTACTTTATGAGTATCGGGGCGCACAGCGCTGGCCTGAATTGGTTAAACATGTAAAGCGAACCTTGACAATAGATCCTCTTCAAGAAGAGATGCACCGCTTGCTGATTGAATCACTTGCGCTGCAAGGGGATCGAAACGAGGCGCTCAGGCAGTTTGAGCGCCTGAAAAACGTTTTGTGGCAAGAGTTGGGGGTTGAGCCAATTGACAAAACCATCGATTTGGTGGTGCAAATCAGAAGCGGAGAATTTGCTGAGGCGCACATCAATCAGCCCGACACGGCCGACTCTGTCTCTTCCCAAATAAAAGAACCAACGCTTAACCCTTTCATCGGTCAGCAACTTCCGCTTCATCAACTTGATGATGCCTTTAGCAGGACCCACAGCGGGAATGCATGTATCACCATCATTAAAGGCGAAATGGGGATCGGGAAAACGCGACTCTGGGGTGAATGGGCTCAAAGGCAAACATCAGCGGAAATGTTTGCAACCGGTTGCTTGCCATCAACTCAAGCGATGCCCTTCTTTCCCCTAATATCTTTGTTCCGATCGCACCCTCGCCTAAATAGATTGATTTCTAGCAAAAGTCAGCTAGAAGATGTGTGGCTGATAGAACTTGCACGCCTTCTTCCAGAGATTGTCACGACATTTCCTCATTTGCCACCCTCACAGGTGAATGCTCCGGAAGAAGACCGCCTCCGGCTATTTCAGGCTTTAACCCATTGTTTCGATTTACCCAGCCATGATCCACTCATCGTATTTATTGATGATGCCCACTGGATTGATCAAGCAACAATAGATTGGTTAAGCTATTTCGTTCATCAGCTAAAAAATCGCCCAGTCATGCTAAGTCTGAGTTTCCGTGGGGAAGAAATACGGCCGCAATTAAAGTCCCAGATTGCCAATTGGAAGCGTCTGGGCCTTGTTTCTGAAATTAATTTGATGGGGTTGGATGAGATGGCTGCACTGGAATTGATCCAGAAAACCAATCCAAACGCACCGAATCCATTCCGCATTTGGGAGCGCGGTCGAGGGAATCCGCTTTTTCTAATTGAGCTTAGTCAGTCCCCCAATATAGATATCCCTTTGGCACTCAAAGACCTGATTCAACAGCGACTAGATAATCTGTCAGATGTAGAGCAACAAGTTGTTGAAACGGCTGTGATCGTTGAGCCTTTAACAGAGTTTGATATTTTGCAAGCGGTTAGCGGTCGTCATGAAGATGAATTGCTTTTGGCTTTGGATAGACTGCTGGCCAATGGGATTTTGCACGAATCACAGCAACGGTATGAATTTGTCCATCCGCTTTTGGCAGAAGTTACTCGAGATAATATGAGTGCTACCCGCTTGCGTATTCTTAACCGACGCAGCGGTCGCGTGCTACAGCACCATTTTGCCAACCGCTTGCCAGAAGTTGCTTCCCATTTGGCGCGCCATTTTGCACTGGCTCAAGAGCCAGATTTGGCCGGTCAGTTTGCTGAGCTGGCAGGCGATCATGCGTTAAGTGTGGCAGCTCTCAATGAAGCGGCCGACTATTTCCAACGTTCGCTAAAATTTGGCAAAACGGCCGCTCGCCAGAACAAGCTGGGGCGCGTTAATCAGCTCTTGGGTGACTTAGAAACCGCCCGTTCTTTTTATCAGCAAGCGGTCAAAACATACCAAGAACAGCTTGAGCCCCATGCAAGCCTGCGTGTTAAAGTGGATTTAGCCGAGACATTTATCCAATCTGGGCAACCTGACGTTGCTCAAGAAATGATCGAGCAGATGTTTCAGCTATTGGATGGCGATGCACCTGCGGATATTGTTGCGAGAGCGCATGTGGTGTGGGGCAGTGCTTTGTTGCGTAACGGGGAAGCTTTAGCCGCATCTCAAACTCAGTTTGAAAAAGCCTTTCAACTTGCGGCCGAGCACAACCTGCCAGCACTTGCCGCCTATGCGCGATTTGAAGAAGGGAACGTGGCCGCACAGCAAGATGCACTGGATCAAGCCCATTTGTTTCAACAAGAAGCGATTGACTGGGCTAAGCGTGGGGGTGATGTCTACATGCAGACGTTGGCGACCAATAACCTTGCTTACTATTTGATCCTAAATCGTCAGTTGAACCAAGCGGAGCAGATGATAAGAGAGGGGCTTGATTTAGTGGAAAAACATGGGTTACAACTTCCGCTTCAATATTTGTATAGCACCTTTGGTGAGTTATTTATGGCACGTGAAGCGTGGGATGAGGCGGCCGACTGGTTTAATAAAGGGATGGCGGAGGCACGCTCGCGCAACAATTGGGTTCAGGTTGCGAATTATCAGGCTAATTTGGGGCTGGTTGCGCGAGGACAAGGAAATGATGCCTCTGCTTTAAGCCTTTTTGATTCTGCTTTAAAAACGCTGGACGAATATGATTCGCTGCATCTGCGCCTACAAATTGAGATTTGGCGTGTAGAAACTTACTTACTGGGTGGAGAAACGCAGTCCGCAAAAAAGCTGCTTAGCGAAATTCAAGGGTATCTGTCTGACTCTTCTCGTCAGTTGCTCAAAGCGCAAGCTGATCGATTAGCCAATCAAATCAGTTAAGTAGATCACGAAATATTTTTTGCGAACCAGACTGATTTCTCAATCCGGTTTCCAGAGAAAACTAACTCAAACCGGTCTGGATTAAAGTCATGAACTTTCTGTGATCTACTCAAGAAGGACAATCCTTCGCTCAACAAAGGACGGTAAGAGGGACGGCCGGAGCTTAAATTAATGATGACCCAAACGCAATCGTTTATCGGCTCATCATGATCAAAATCGAAAGGATCGAAACCCATCTTTTAGACATTCCCACAATCCGCCCCCATGTGCTTTCCATGGCAACGATGAATGTTCAAACCATCCTATTGGTTCGACTATTTTTATCTGATGGGGTGATTGGGGTTGGTGAAGCAACCACGATTGGAGGGCTAAGCTACGGTCCAGAAAGCCCGGAAGGGATGCAGCTAACTATTAAACAATATATTGAGCCACTCATCATCAATCGGCCGTTTACATCTCCGGTCCAACTCATGGACACCGTCAGGAAACAGATTGTGGGCAATCATTTCACCCTGTGTGCAATCGAAACCGCCCTTTTTGACGCGGTTGGACAGCGGTTGGGAGTACCCATCAGCACACTGTTAGGTGGGGCCGCTCAGCAGCGGCTGCAAGTTGGATGGGTCTTAGCCAGTGGAAAGCCTGAAGCGGACATCGATGAAGCTGAATTGATGTTGGCGCAGAAACGGCACAACTTTTTTAAGATCAAGATTGGCAAGCGGCCGGTCATGGATGACGTGCGACATGTTGCCGCCATTAAAGCCGCTTTAGGTGACCGTGCCAGCGTACGCGTTGACGTGAATCAGGCTTGGAGCCGTACCGATGCCAAAATTGGATGCGCGGCCCTGTTAGATGTAGGGATTGATCTGGTCGAGCAGCCGCTCAATCGCGCGGATATTAAAGGTGCTTCCCAACTAAAAACACAAAAGACCCCGGTCATCATGGCGGATGAGACCCTAACTGGCCCTCAAAGTGGCTATCAATCTGCATCTCATCAAGCCTGTGATGTATTTGCGCTCAAGATTGGCCCATCGGGCGGCTTGCAACAGGCCGCGCAAACGGCCTATGTAGGTTTAGCGGCCGGACTTGAACTTTACGGGGGCACAATGCTCGAGTCATCGATTGGCACGGCCGCATCGGCCCAGCTTTTTGCGACCTTGCCCACGCTTAAGTGGGGGACTGAGTTATTTGCCCCTCTGCTGTTAAAAGAAAATATCGTTCAAGAGCCACTTGAATATTCTAATTTCCAACTAGAAGTGCCAATCGGGCCGGGGTTAGGAGTCAAGCTAGATCTCGATAAAGTCAAATTCTTTAGCCGTCATGTTTAAGGCCAACCAAAGAACACCATTGCCTAATGAGCTTGTCTACCGGTTGGTTGTGAGGCGATTTTGATCATCTAAATTCACACTTGAATTGGAGGAAAACATGCTTGTACAAGTTGAAATGACAGTTGATGTGCCACATGGCATTGATCATGATCGATTTGAAATTTTAAAAAGAGAAGAAAGAGAAATTGCCCAGATGCTACAGACACAAGGCATCTGGAGACACCTTTGGCGTCATGTTGGGCTATATGCCAACACCAGCATTTTTAGTGTTGAGAGCCTTGACCAGCTTCATGAGATATTGATCACCCTTCCGCTTTACCCTTATCTCAGGCTAACCATCACCCCTTTGTGCAGACACCCATCTTCTATTCATGATGATGATCGTTAGAAATGTTCTTGTTACTTATATCGAAAAAGGAGAAAACCAATGAATATGACCAATAGTCAGCCTATTCAACAGTTACTAGATCGCGTTGCCGGATTAGACAATGATCAAGGTGATCCACGCATCAAAGCGCTTGTTCGGCGGATCACCAATGATTTATTTGCAGCGTTGGAAGACCTTAATGTTACGGAAGATGAATTTTGGTACGGGCTGCATTTTCTACAGCAGGCAGCTCCGCAGTTTGGGCTAATCGCTCCGGGGTTGGGATTTGACCATTATCTAGATGTTCTAATGGATGAGCGTGACCGTGTAGCAGGAATTGAAGGGGGAACACCGCGCACAATCGAAGGCCCGCTTTTTGTTGAAGGGGCCCCGGTATTTGAAGCCTATGCGGACATGCGTTTGTTTGGGTCAGGAGGGCAACAAATGGAGCTGAGCGGCACGATTTATGACACAAACCAGCGGCCAATTTCAGGAGCAAAGGTAGAGATTTGGCATGCTGGGATGAGCGGTAGCTACTCTCATTTTGATCCTAGCCTGCCTGAATTTGCATATCGACGCTGCATTATGACCGATGCAGATGGCAAATATCATGTTACCACGGATATCCCACCCGGTTACGCGGTGCCGCCCGGCAGTGAAACTGAGCAATTGCTTGATGCTTTAGGACGCCACGGCCGTCGGCCTGCACACGTTCATTTCTTTATATCTGCCCTCGGCTATCGTCACTTAACAACCCAGATCAATATTGCCGGTGACCCATACCTCTACGATGATTTTGCCTTTGCTACTCGGGATGAATTGGTGGCTGAGTCAACTGACAAAGATGGAGTGGCTCATGTAACATTTGATTTTGTGGTTTTACCGGCTAAAGAAACAGCCGATGAAGCACGCTCGATCCGAGTGCGGATGCAGGGCTAACCGACTTACAAGAAATATAGGACTTGTACTCTTTGCATCTTTAGTGGGTGGGAGTGCAAGTCCTGAAGCAACTATGCCAAACTGAGAGTCTAGGAACCTAATCGAGACTTGGACATAAATCATGCGGCTCTCAAAAGCGGCTTGATGCCACTCCCAACGCCTTAGTTATTTTCATGCTGATAAAGCAGCACGATTTGATACAGTAAAACCGCACCTAAAAGAAATAAAGCAGTTTTATTTAGTCCTTTAACTGGCACAATAATGTGCCAATCAAAAATGTTCTTAAACAACTGATTAAACGGTTCAATCGACTTCGAGCGTAACTCATGAAATATCTTGGCGGACATTAGCGCCAAGATCGTTCCTTGGGTAAGGATTTCGCCTAGGAGCTACTCTGACTTTATTTGCTCGAAAGCAGATATCAGCCATGCTAGGCGTCCGATAATGATTGTCACCTAACACAAATCGTGCCTCGTCTGATAAGGCTTCAATTAAAGCCGGTCCCATGTTGCCATCATACATGTTAGCAGCTGACACTTGGGCTGCTAGCGGAATCCAGATTGAAGAGACAGTGGTGGCTAAGTAAAGTTTCCAGCCATAGAACCAGCCATGATAGCCAGATTTACCCCAATGGGCTTAGGAGGCTGTAGTTTACAAGACCTTCGTTTAGTTCAAGGTTTATCGTTGATGGGTGAGGCTTTTCACATCAATTCGGCCGCATGTTTTGGAGCTTCTGAAAACTCTCTGCGAATAACCGGCGTCTATTACCGTGTATCTGACAACAAATCCAACCAAGCACACTCTTCTGGGGTGAGCTGAATCTCCTCCATCGTGGCGATATTCTGCAACACTTCGGCCGTAGTACGTGAGCCCAGCAGCACAAACAAATTCAGCAGCTGGCTAAAGACAAAAGCCAGAGCAATTTGATTGAGGCTCAACCCTTTTTCGGCCGCTAACGTTTTGACACGGTCCAGTCGCTGGAAGTTGCCCTCATCAATGTATGCTAACACAACCTGCCGATCAAAATGCTCGGTAAATGTGTCCAAATTATTGGGGGTAAACCGGCCGGTAAAAAAGCCGCCTGCTAGCGTTGACCACGTGAACAGAGCCATCTGATTTGCTTCATACCAATCCCGTGCCGCGCGATGGGTGTGTCCGCTGATCGTTAAACATCCTTCCCACGGCTCTTTGACCCGCTCCGCAAGGCTGTAGTGGGGGCTGCTTACCATAAACGGGCTGAGACCGTGCTCGGCCGCATAGGCGTTTGCCTCTTTGATCCGTTCCGTTGACCAATTGGAGCCACCGTAAACGCCGATAATCTCTTTTTGCTGATACTCATGAAGTTTTTCGACAATTGCCCCAACAGGCACGGTCGGGTCATCTCGATGGAGCATGTAAATATCAAAATAATCGGTCTTGAGTCGGGCCATTGAATCATGAATGTCTGAGTCGATATCAAATGGGGTGACGCGTCTGCGATAGTCGTTGTGATGCGCTCCCTTGGCGATCAGAACAATCTCATCCCGGTTTTGACGTTCTTCCATCCATTGACCAAAGATCCGCTCAACTTCACCCTGCCCGTAAACGTGAGCCGTATCAAACGTATTGATCCCAGCTTTGAGGGCCGCATCCATCAGTTTGAACATGTCATCCAGCTCTTTTGTCGCGAGGAAGCCGGTTCCCTGAACAATGCGGGAAACCGGTTTGTTGATCCCTTCAATTTCACCGTATTTCATGATTAAACATCCTCCATCGGGTATTTGAGCCCCCACTGGGCGCGAATGTTGTCCAACGTTTGCATGACCGATAGCGTCTCCTCTAACGGCATGATGTCGCTTTCGAGAAGCCCCTCACGCAAACAACGGCCGACCTCAACCGCTTGGTAGTTGTATCCATTTCCAATTATTGGCACTGCGATCTCAGTCGTTTCTCCCCCATGAATCTCCAATGTAAATGTCTCCGTTTTCCACCATGGTTCAGGCAACCGTATCCGCCCTTTGGTGCCGTTGATAATGGCTGATCGGTGGGATTGGACCCGCATGGTGGTAGTGATGACTGAAATGGCCAGATTGTTATCATAGCCAAAAATAATCGCTGCGTTTTCATCCACGCCGGACTCGCCTAAGTGGGCCATCGTATAAATTTGGGAGGGTGTGCCAAACATCATCGACGCCATGGAAACGGGATAGACGCCGATGTCGAGCAAAGCACCTCCACCCAGTTCCGGGCTGTAGAGTCGGTGGGCCGGGTTAAAGCTGTTGTGAAAACCAAAATCGGCCGTCAATTGGATTACGTCACCGATCACCCTATCAGCCAAAATCTGGCGCACCCGCTGCATGACCGGCAGATAGCGAGACCACATCGCTTCCATCAGGAAAACCCCTTTTTCCCGTGCGGCCTGAATCATTTCTTCAGCCTCTTTGGCATTGATCGCAAACGGCTTCTCACACAGCACCGCTTTCCCATGATTCAAGCAGAGTAAAGTATTCTCTTTGTGAAAGCTGTGAGGCGTTCCGATGTAAATCGCATCAATATCGGGATCTTGAGCAAGTGCCTCGTAAGAACTGTAGCGACGTTCAATGTCAAACGCGTCGCCAAATTCATCTGCGGCCGCTTGTGAGCGGGAGCCCACCGCCAGCATCTCTGCATCTTCAACAGACTGCAAACCAGTGGCGAATTTTGTTGCGATCGTGCCGGTGCTGAGAATTCCCCAGCGTATGTTGTCAGCCATGGTTGTCCTCCTTCCATAGACCAAATAAATCCTATTTCAAAAGATTCTTTGCTCAAATTCTTAAATCGGGTTTAAGCAGAATGGGTCAAACAGAGGCTTTTATTCGGCAAAGGTACTCTTGGCAAATTCAATTGCTCCCAAAGCAACAATGCGTTTATTGTCTTTGGCCCTAACAATTTGGCATCTCTTGAAAAAATCGTTGGTGGTATGTTTTTCTGCGATCGCAAGCGCTTCTTCCATATACCCCGGATAAGTTGCTGTTGATCCCCCCACAACAATAATTTCCGGGTTAAACAGATGCTGGATGTTTGTCACGAGAGTATTTCAAACCATGTGCTGGGTACCCTCATTTAGCCTAGGATGTGATGTCGCCAAAGCCGGATACCAAGTCTCAAATTGGCCTCGAAGATCATCGTTCAGCGTTTTAACCCTGACCTGAAGCAGCAAGTGTGCTCCCTTCCGAGTCCAGCGCATCTGCTGCTTTTTCACCATTCGCTTGCTGACCACTTCATTGACCGTACTTTCAACAAATCCGGTTGAGATCAGTTCACCATAGCGATGCCGCTCAGCATAGTTGGGGATAAATTGAGCATTATTGCGAATGTATGTTTCAAAGGCTTCGGCCGTCTTGTGAAGCTGTTTGTATTTTAGGATTACATCCTCATCATCATCGGCATAGCAGAGATCTTGCAAAGTTCCAATTGCCCATAAAGCCGTCTCCACATGACCATGCCAGAGACGATATTTGATGCGATCTAAGGTGGCCAGAGCTTTTTCAACGACAGTATCGTCGTCTATTCCTTTTGCTATTTGCTTCATCACGTGATTTTCATCGTGACATGGAACCAATCAAGCAGGTGTTCTGCATTGGGATTCAGATAGTATTGCAGCTCTCGTACATCATCCCCACCGTCAGATAAAAATGTGATGTCTTGGTTCATCTGCATTCCTTGAGATTTGAGCGTTTCATACAGTCGTCGTTTTGGTTTTTCATCATAAGTTTGGACAAACGCAAATCGCTTACTTGGACAATCATCGGCCAGACTTTTCCCAACGATCACTTCAAAATGCCCGGCTTTGTAATTGTCATCAGCGCGGCCGCGAATAAAACCGCCATCGATCCCCACAAATAAACGATCACCAGGGTCAGGTAGCTGGCTAATCTGACGCGCGCTCCCATCCATATAGACATGGTGCTCCTCACCCAGTTCTGCTTCGATGCGTTCGGCCGCCTGTTGGGTCTTACGCATGGTCGTGGCAACATTGACTTGAAGGGGGAGAACATCTTCAAGTAATTTAACTGTCATCCAATAGGAAACTAGTGATGCCCATTTTGTTTGTAAAAAGGCAAATTCAGGGGATGTTCTCTCTGGGACAAGCTGTGCTAAAGGATTAAACGTCTTGGTAGGATGTGACTGACAATCACAGTGATAGTATCGTTGACCAAAGAGTTTCATATTGCCAAAAAGAGTGCGATAGGTAATCTGTTGTTGACCATTTCTACGACGTGGTTGCCCACACTCTTCACAGCAGGAAAATGGCTGCAACTGCACGGCGATTTGTTGAGTGATCAGCCGTTTTTGCAGTTCAGACAGCAGTTCTTTGCTTTCAGCCAGTGATAATCCCAGCAAATCGTGACCCTCATCAGAGCGGGAAAAAACAGCCGATTTCTTCAGTAATTGTTTCAGGTTCAGCACGATCGGCCGATTCGAGAATGAGTTGCACACGAATTTTCATCATCCCACCTCCACTGTATGATGCCATTCGTCATTCCCATCAGCATATAGTTTCAACCGCTGATTAATCGGCCGTCTCTTAAACCTCTCGATATTGATCCAATACTTTAACTGATGGTATTCATTTCGCTTGGCATCGATCTCCTCCCTCAATTCCTCTGTCATTTCATCCGCTTCTAGCAGCAAATGGCATAAATCAAGCATCCATTGATTAGCATAAACGAGGTGATGATCACGCAGTTGCATAAATCCAGAAGGACCACCACAATCTTCTATCGGCCCAGCTCTTTTGCCATCAATACATTTTGGATAAAAGCTGTTGACTGGCACTGAACACAATTTTTCGATCCGAATTTCAATCTGCCAGAAGACATAGAAATTGTATTCATAGAGGAACCGTTGCCCCTCTTTGAAATTGAAATCGGCCAGCGTGAGTTTAGTTGCGGAATGGGTGTATTCATTAAACATACGTGGCACGCTAATTGTTTTGCCACGCAACTTAAAATGATGTAGAAAATCATCGCTCCAATCCAGAGCGATCTGAAGGGCGTAGTGCAAATCTGCAAATGTGTTGTCCGCTCGAAGTAGAAAGCGTCGCCAAATGATCGGATATACATCCAAGATACGTGCTCGAATTTGATAGCCGGGTACCATCTGAGTTTGGGGAATAGTTTTGTCAGTCATCTAGCCATTATGGCCAATGACTGATTATTCGGGTAATTTCCGGCCGGACCCAGCACATGGTTTGAAATACTCTCCATGTACTATAAATCGAGATCGGCTTCAGCAATTGCGAATTTGAGTCTTTGTTCCATTTAATCACTAAATCCCAACCAAGCACCCATGTTGCTTTTGGTTATATCTATTCGCTGGACGGCCGGCGGATCAATGTTGAAGCGAACCGCACAATAGGCAAACTGGCCCTTTATGAAGTTGTCTACGATCACGGCCGCATGTGCGGCCGCGTGAACGTTAACCATTCGCTCTTGGAGCCCTGCAGCGGTTAAATCTGCACAAGACATTAGCGTCCGCGCTCCTTTTTCTGCCATCTTTTGCCCATCTTCCGGCCGGGCGGTTAAAAGCTCTGGTTCCATGATGTACGGAGAGGGGAGGTACTGGCAGAATCCAAAGGCGTCCGCATTGGCATCCGGCGTCTGTTGAGCGTTTCCAATCATCACTTGACCATTGGAGGCCGCATTCCCTGAAGACAAGAGCCATATACGTTTCCCCAGCTCAACCTTGTTAATTGCCTGACGCGCTTCTGGGTTGTCTACGCAATCAATGATTAAAGTGGTGAGCCGACCGTGAATCAAAGCTACATCTTCAACCATCGCCGGATCAAACTTCTCTGGAATCGCCTGTATTTTTAGCCCATAGGCCACATTGAAGCGTAGCGCGAGGTCAATCGCCTTGTACTGACCAATGCTTGGGGGGCAAAAGTTCTGCCGGCCGATGTTTTTTTCTTCAATCAAACCGGGATCAACGAATGTCATGTGGACTGGTCGGCCGTTTTCCCGCTCCATCCACATCATACGGGCGAGCTGCGGGGCAAGGTGGCCACCGGTGCCACCCACTCCGACAACGACAATATGCAGTGGTTCAATGGGAACCATGCACTTGTAGGGTTTTTCAAATTGTATGTTCATCACGTCTTTAGTTCCCTGCTGTCAAAACCGCAACGGCCGCGGCTGCTAACGGATTGTCTTCGACAAACTCTTCCTCAATCACATCTTCATCATCTGGCTCAACACGCTCAATCTTGACCAGCTGTACGCCAAAGAAGGCGACGTCGTGCTGTGTTGCTTCATATCCTAATTCTGCTCTGAAATTGCGCCATTGGCTTTCCCACAAACGGGAGAGTGCGACATGTTCTCCACCATGTCGGATTAGGGCTGCAGGATGATTTTTCCATTCGTCTCCCAGCGTCTCATACATGGCAGCTGCATTGACTAAGGTTGCCCAATCGCTGACAGAGACCCTTGTCGACTCCCAATCACCTACTTTCAATCGTGCATTGAGGCTGACTCCGATTGTTCGGGTGAGCAGATCACGGCCGTGCGTATCGACTAGCTGCTCAATGAGTCCACCCCGGCCACAACCAAGGTCAAGTAGCTCGCTGGTGGGGGTAAGATGGCTACGCACGAGGTCAGCGTATAGCTCAGTAGCGGGTCGCCAATCCGGCCGGAGTTGGCGATATTCTTCACGTAGTTCGTTTTGTTTATCGAGGGAGAGCATGCGCCCCAAATTATAAATTGATGATGGCTAAATTCATCCGATCAACATAGGTGGCTAGCGTTGACTTTGCATGCTCTTCCCAATTGTCTGAATGTGCCACCAATCTGTTAGCCAACCCCAACGGAATTTCATACAGATATCGATGTGATAGCTTGACATGGTCTCTAAAATTGGTCTACTACCGATAAGCGGAAACACTGATAAGCTGGTCTACACCAGCGAGCCTTGTAATGCTTATGTAACAGCTAATTGTGTACAAGGCTGATAGTTTTTGGATAACCAAAGACTGGAGGTTAAAAATTTGAAACGACTATTTTCTGTGTTATTTATTGCGGTTGGGATGACCGCACTCTGGCTGACGGCTGTCAGTTACGCCGAACCGGCCGAGCCAGATGCCAACGTGTTTTTATATGGGACTACCTTTGGTGGAGATATTGCGTCAGTGGGAGCTGGGGGGATTTTTACCCAGAGAGTCCGATTTGAACGGACCGATGCCACCGGAAACCTGCAGTTTGGCATCTCTGTGCCCATTACTGAAGGGATGAGGTTTGCTGGTCGGCCGGTCATTGACAAAAGCGGAAGCGGCCAAACGACCAACGTTAATATCACCGACTACAGCTTTAACTGGCGGGGTGGTATCGCTGAAAACGGCTTCATCGAGATTCTTATACCGGTACGAGTCAATAACTCGTGCAGCCCGACATCGCCCGACACAACTTGTTCAGTTGACCTGACCGCAAGGGTGTTTAACGACAGCGGCGAAGAGATGATGAGCGAAACGGTCGAGGTGGTGATCACACCCAGCGACTTCTCACCCAGCTCGCTTGAAATCGGGGCCGGAGTCGTCATGACCAACGGTGACCTGTCGCAAAATGCGCTGTGCGGGGCTGAATGTGAGCAAACGGTTATCAAAATGACCAACACCGACAGCCAGTCAGTTTACGTCAAAGTTGGGGCTGAAAAGATTGCCGGTTTGAAATACCTCAACACAAGCACCGGCATCTTTAGCGACATGGACTTCAACGACGGCCGTGCGCCAGAGATGCAGGATCGCTTTCAGGTTCATGACGTGGAGATGGAGCCAGGCGAAACAGTTGAGGTTCCCTTGAACTTCGCCATTACCAAAGAGTTTGCTGATGACACCACGCTGCCCCTCAAGCTGTTTGCCTGTGTTAGCCGTGAATCGAACCAGCGCTGTACACAAGCGTCAGTCATCTTTCTCGACGCGATCAACTTCCAAGTTCGGCGGCGTGACTTGGGCGATGCCCCCGACAGCACCAATCATTTTGCTTCGCCGATGCCCGCTTATCCGGGCGTAATGGGGAACTTCCCGACAACGGCCGACCCTGCGTTACCGGGCCCACAAGGGCCAGCTCACGACCGGCCGTGGCCCCTGCACTTGGGTCGCCAAGTCAGCTTTGAAGCCGAAGCCGACATCGGCCCCGACAGCGATGGGCCGAACAATTTAGAGCCAGGCCTAGCCGTGCCGCTGGCCGACCTTGACGGCGGTGAAGATGGTGTTCGTCTCGAGACGCTTAGCGTTGAGGCTTGTAAAACAACCGAAATCGACCTGCAGGTGGCGATTCTGCCCGGCATGGTTACCTACTACCAGCAAAACGGTGGGATGGCTTATCTCAACGTTTGGCTCGATGGCAATCACGACGGCGACTGGGCCGATGCGATGATGTGTGATGATGCAGACTCACCTGAACACATCGTCATCGATGAGCCGATTGATGTGGTGACTTTGGGGGTAGGGTTGCACAACCTAAAAATCAAAACGACGGCCGTGCCGTGGATGGACAATCCTGAAGTGGACAACGCCGCTTGGATGCGGGTGACGCTTGCAGAGCAGATGTCGCCCAAGTTACCTGGTTTAAGCTACGGTGACGGCCGTGGTCCTGCTGGCCGCTATCGTTTTGGCGAAACGGAAGATTATCTCTACTACCCAAGCGACTCTGAAGGACATCAGCCACAGATCGAGATTACCCTCGAAGAGGTTGACCGTGGCGACGAACGGCGTGAGCCGCTGGCCGGTGACGGCCGTGCGCCTGAGATGCTCCGTCAACCGACCCGTGAGCTGATTGTTCGCTTCTACAACAAAGGATTTAAACCAGCAACCGACCTACAAATCGAGGTCAAGCTAGGTGATCCGCTCGACCAAATCTTGTACGACTCGTGGAGCGGATGCTTGACCTGTGTGCGTAGTGCAGAGGTTTACCAGGCGCAGAACACCGTTTTGCGTGGCCCCGATGCGGAGGAAATGGTCTTTTCACGCATTCGTACGTTCAACATCGGCACGTTACAGCCACAGTCGTTTGGCACCATCGTGCTGGGTTGGAGCGGATGCTTGACCTGCACCCGTGCGCCGGAAATGCCGAGTGTTCATACGGTGCGAGCGTTTACGCCGGAGCTGGAGTGGACCAAATCGCTCGAACGCTCGTCTGACCGGCTGATGACTCCGTTCATTCGTGCGGCGTGGACCGGATGCTTAACTTGTACCCGCTCGGCCGATGCGTTCTCACTTTGGGACTATGGGGGTATGTCAGTGGTCGGCACGCCTGGTAGCACCATAAAGATGTTGCTCAACGGCGAACCGACCGGTCAAACGGCCGTCATCGGGCCAGATGGCTATTCTGAGATCAACCTAGATTTTCCGCCCGAAAATGTTGTGTTCGGCCACGGGCCGCATGCTGTTAGGGCGTTTCAAGTCGTGGCTGAGCAAGGTGGCAAGCAAAGTCGGCCGTCGAACGTGCTTGATATGTCGTGTCCGGTTAGCGGTATTCACATCGTGGGCATCGGCCACATCAATGCCGAAGGCGAGGTCGATTTTGTCCCTCATCTGAAACCGACGAGCAACAATCCAGCCATTCGCGTTTTGGCGGGCGATAAGAGTCAAGATGTCAGTTTGCCCGGCTTTGGAAACTTCTTGGCCTATCGGAACTGCCGTCAGCAAGAGGTCACCGATATTGAAATGTTCTTCCGAGGAGAGGATGTGACTTTTGATAAAGAGATGAACTTGGGCAACGGCACGACGGTGCTCGGCTGGACAGGTTGTCTAACCTGTACCCGAGCGGCCGAGGATGACGAAGTTGGCTTCACTGTTAAAATCAACCAAGCTGGTTTTTCAGAGCCGATTGAATATGGCTATGTTTTGGAGTATGGCACCCCTGGCCACTTTATGGTGAAAGATGCAAGTACGGGCAAAGCGCTCGAAGATGTTGAGATTACTGTGCTCCGCAAGGTTAAGAAGGGGACCGGCCGTCACACGTGGGTCGATGTCGGCCACTGCGTCACGACGCTGAAAGATGGCAGTTGGTCTGCCCTCGTGCCTGAAGGTGAGTACATGGTCATCGCCAAGAAAGATGGCTACCAGCCGTATCGTTCTGGACCGATCTTAGCTGACTCACCGGATGATGTATTTATCGTGCTTACAAGCGGTCTGGATGAATTGTTCGATAGTCAGGCTCCTCGGTATGACCTGGGCTTTGACATCAATATGACCCCACGCTATGTCGGCGAGACGGAGAAGCAGATCGATATCACGGCCGGTAATCCGGCGATCCAAGTAACATTGGGTGATGTTGTGAGGTTCGTTAACTGGGACCGCGACATGTCTCTGACCGCACAGATCGACGGCCGGGTACCACAGTCAACCAGTTTCGACAGCGGTCTGCTGGCGGCCGGTGAGTCGTACACGTTCGTGTTCGACCAGCCTGGCACGTACACCTACCAAATGGACGGTGATGAGAACCGAGAAGGGGTCATCGTCGTGACCGGCAGCAGTAGTATGTCGAATACGATCTACCTGCCGATAATCGTGAGATAGTTCAATAAGCAAGCGAGTATGAATCGTTCTTGCTGTCTAGCAGCGTCCTTCGAGCTGGGTTTACCTAGCTCAAAGGGCGCTTTTTTATAGGGTTAGCCCTTATATCCCACCGCTGAAGCGGGTGGGTTTTACGGGCTAACCCTATAAATTAAGGTTGTTTATAACGATCAGAAATTTTAGCCTCTAACCGCAAGATTTTTTGTAATTGTGACTGCAACTCTATTTCCATTTCACTCACCTAACCCCAACCAAGCACCCATGTCGCTTTTGGTTATATCTATTCGTTGGACGGCCGGCGGATCAATGTTGAAGCGAACCCCACAATAGGTGAATCCGCCCTTAATGAAGTTGTCTACCATAACGGCCGCATGTGCGGCCGCGTGAACGTTAACCATTCGCTCTTGGAGCCCGGCAGCGGTTAAATCTGCACAAGACATTAGCGTTTGCGCTCCTTTTTCTGCCATCTTTTGCCCATCTTCCGGCCGGGCGGTTAAAAGCTCTGGTTCCATGATGTACGGAGAGGGGAGATATTGGCAGAATCCGAAGGCATCCGCATTGACATCCGGCGGCTGCTGCGCATTGCCAATCAACACTTGACCATTTGAGGCTGCATTCCCTGAAGACAAGAGCCATATACGTTTCCCTAGCTCAATTTTGTTAATCTCCTGACGCGCTTCTGGGTTGTCTACGCAATCAATGATTAAAGTGGTGAGTCGACCGTAAATCAAAGCTACATCTTCAACCATCGCCGGATCAAACTTCTCTGGAATCGCCTGTATTTTCAGCCCATAGGCCATATTGAAGCGTAGCGCGAGGTCAATCGCCTTGTACTGACCAATGCTTGGGGGGCAAAAGTTCTGCCGGCCGATGTTTTTTTCTTCGATCACGTCAGGATCAATAAATGTCATGTGGACTGGTCGGCCGTTTTCCCGCTCCATCCACATCATGCGGGCGAGCTGCGGGGCAAGGTGGCCACCGGTGCCACCTACTCCGACAACGACAATATGCAGTGGTTCAATGGGAACCATGCACTTGTAGGGTTTTTCAAATTGTATGTTCATCACGTCTTTAGGTCTCTGCTGTCAAAACCGCAACGGCCGCGGCTGCTAACGGATTGTCTTCGACAAACTCCCCCTCAATCACATCTTCTTCATCCGGCTCAACACGCTCAATCTTGACCGGCTGTACGCCAAAGAAGGCGACGTCGTGCTGTGTTGCTTCATATGGGGTTTGACTAGGATTCATGCAGAAAACGGCCATTCTTTTGCGCCTTTTTCTATGAAAAAAAGCGCGTTGACAACAATTCGGTAAATTTTGAGCCATAAAATTGCCCAAATCTGTGCTTAATTTCAAAAAAACTAGCGAAGCTCCATCTATTTTTAGGGCTAATTGCAGCCTAGAAAGCTAAAACGGCCATTGGAGCGTTTAAACAAGGGTAGATTGGCCGTTTTCTGTTCCAACCCTAGTAAAACCCCTAGTGGTGAAATCTCTACCAACAATCGTGATGAGCAAGAAATCTCAATCTTATCGATGCATCTGCTTCAGGTTTGCTTGGTGTATATCAACACCTTGCTGATCCAGCAGGTGTTGGCTGATCCTGAATGGCTCGACCGCCTGAAAGAAGAGGATCTGAGAGCGTTATCTCCGTTAATCTATGGCCATGTCAATCCTTATGGCCGCTTCTTTCTCGATATGGATCAGCGATTATCAATCGGTAATTGATTCTAGTCTTCACTAATGCTATCATATTGGTATCGATATGATAGCATTGTGAGGTCGTTATGTTTGAAAGATTAGCAGAAGTAGATCGAGAATTTATTAAGGCGAAAGTTCAAGCTGGATACTATACATCTGAAATTGAGCTTGTTCGGGATGCCATTCGCAAAATGCGGGAAGAAGATGAAAAACAGGCACAGCTCGCAGCTCTGAGAGAATTGATTATGACTGGTCATCAGCAAGCTCTTGATGGGGAAGTGGTCCAATACTCGGCCGGTTTTTTAGAGCAAGCAATGGACAAAGCGATTGAAAATCAAGCAAAGGGGACCCCTGTAAAGAATGACATCCAGCCGTAACCTTGCTCTATTCTTCACAATTGAAGCCCAAGAGGACCTTCAGCATATCTTGCAATATTCACTTGAGAATTGGGGGCATCAACATGCGGAGTCCTACGGCCGAAGATTGGATGATGGATTCCGTTATATACAGGATCATCCTGAAATCGGGCAACCAAGAGAGGATATTTTGCCGGGATATCGGATGCTACATGTTGAAAGGCATTTGATATTTTACTGGCTCAGATCCGATTCAATAATCGTTGTTCGAATTCTGCATGAGCGACAAGATACGTCTTTATATTTTTAGACTAAGGATGATATTGCGGGTCATAAGTGGCGTCCGGATGCAGCTTTGCGTGCGCCATGTCACGGGCGTTTGTATCACCTCTGAAGGAGGTTCTTATTCGTCAACATTAATAAGAGGGTCATCCGAGTAACCACAACCACGGCCCGAAAGGCCCCCTGAAAAGGGTGTGGGGAACATAGCATCAAGGAAAAGCGGGATAAGATGGGGTAGGCAACATCAAGACGGTCCCGCAAGACCCAGCCAATACGGTTAAAGCTACACTGCCTGAACTCTAGTCTCCATTGGTAAAATGTTGTACCTACAAGCATCCTACCTGATACTTGTATCCGGAACTGACCAAGAAGCTTAGCGAGGGCTTCAAAGTCGTTGACCGCTCTGGAACCCGCTATAAGGAATAGTGGCAAGGAGACAAACGGAGAACCTAAGTCGGCCGTCCAAGAGTTGCTGCCAGCACACGGTTTCAAATGGTCTCCAATTTGGTTACAAGAAATGGTGTTGCTATTTGGTCATTTGCCTCACGTAACACCCTTAGCTTTAGCTTCAGTACTGGGAAAATCTTTCCAAGAACCAGCTAGAGCTTGTACTGAGGGGGGCCACTCATCTTGTAGCTTTTCTTCTATTATCTTGGCGATCCAACAGCTTTCCGAAAGGTCTATTGATTCAGCCGCCATTCGCAATTTTTGTTCTAACTCATCGTCTAGATTAACGGTAACTTGGCCCATCTAAAGCACCTCCTGCACATATAGGCAATTGTATGTGGATCGTGATTATCGGTTAATTGGATGTAAAGTTTAATCAACGAAATTGTAAGCTAAAGGAGTATCTGTCAAACTCTGAATCTCGGCATTGTTGGGTTTGGCCCTTTACTAGACATCAGCTTGTTTCAAGTCAAAGCCAGTTTTCAACTTTCAAACCTGATACCCGTCGAAATTCTTTTTCATTGTTTGTTATGAGCGTAACGTCAGCAGCAATAGCATGCGCTGCAATGAGAAGATCTTCGCGTCCAATCAAATTTCCGGCCTTCTCGAGCTCGGATCGAATTGAACCATAAACCTCTGCCGCGGCGTGTCCATACGGTGTAATTTTAAAAGGGGATAAGAAATCGGTCAGTCGCTTTGTGTTGGCCTCTACGCGTTGGCTTTTGGCAACTCCATAACCAAGTTCTGAAACAACAATTGCAGATATTCCAACTTCTTGAGGTTCCAGCTGAATTAACTTTTCTATGATAGAAGTAGGGCGATAATTCATAATGTAGATACAAATGTTTGTATCAAGGAAATAATTCATCTAAACCTTCTCTCACCTGAGGATCGCCTCCACGATCAATCTCAATTATTTCATCATATTTGTTTAAATTTTCTAGCCATTCCTGCCAAATTAAGTCGGCATATTCTTCCTTTGGCATAAGAAGTATGCCCTCGGGGACTTTCCTTATATAGACCTCAGTGCCTTCAAACCTGAATTTCCTAGGGAGACGCACAGCTTGGCTACCACCATTTTTGAACAAAGTTGCTTTTTCCATTTAATCACCTAGATATGTATATACAAACAGTATATACACGCACTTGTATAGAGTCAACCTCCAGCCAGTAGGGTGGGGGGGTCATAGATTGAGAGAAATATGGATGAAATCAGCTGCTGAATTTTCTACACTAATCATGGGTGCTAAATATCTTTCGGTGGTCGTAATAGATTTGTGCCCACGCAATTGCTGAATTTGTCGAATATCTGCACCCGAGCGAAGCATTAAGTTTGCTGCTGTGCGGCGTAAGTCATGAACGGCTATATCAATGCCTAAATGAGCCGCGTAAAACTTTATTATTTTATATACCGCTTGCGGTGTAAGTCCACCGTCGGTGATATATGGCTTGGGTCCACCTGCGGTTATAGAGCCAGCTAATTCACCGTATTTACCTTTTTTAATGGCTTTGAAGATCTTTTCATCAGACTCAAGATTAAGCCCGGCCGCGATTGCCCAACGCTCGATAGCCTCATATATAAAAAGAGGGATACCAATTGAGCGGATACGACCTCCTTTACCCTCTAAATTTACAATCGCCCAGCGTCCATCTCGCTGCTGAATATGTTCAAAGGTTAGGTTGGCAACTTCGGACCGGCGCAGCCCCGCACCTATAAAGCAGGCGATTATCGCTTGGTCTCTTAATGAGCGAAGTGATCCAATTCTGCCTTTGGGATCCTCCAGACGCCTAATAGGCAATAAAATAAGTGCTTGAGCCTGTGCGGCCGTGAGCCAAACGCCAATATTTTGACCGCGAATCGGTTCGCTCTCAATTTGGCTAATACCCCAAGCCACAATAGGCTCAATTAGGCCGTTGGCTGAGAGCTGTTTGGCAAGCTTCTTAATCGCGGAGAGTCGCTGATTAATCGTTGACCTAGATTTATCTACATCTCGCAGAAATTGGATGTAGCCATTGATTGCGGCCGGATTTAAATCAGAAAATGAACTTTCATGAAACCATGCTAGAAAATCTGAGAGTGCCGTTCTGTAAGCGATTTTAGTATTTTTGCTTTTTGTTGTGTTAAGCACGGTTGTGATCAGCGGCTCAACTTGTTCCAAAAAAGGCTCTTTGTTATTCGCTTGATGTACGAGATCGTTCATGATGTGTTTCTCTTCAGATTTGGGCTGAGTCAAAAGCGTCAGTAAATTTCATTTATAGGTTACTATAACAAACATTATAATAACCTATAATGAGGAAAAATAAAGGCTAACACAGCCTCTATTTTTCACAATATCTTGATTTATTTCTTGCTGTTTTTTTCTTCTGCAATCTTCTTAATAACTTCAAGGTCTAACCCTGTCAATTCACTTACTGTGACGATGTCGTGATGCTCTAACAAACGACGCGCGATAATTTCAGCTCGTTGCCGTTCCCCTTCTTCTAATATCTGATCGTAAATCGTCTTCATGATTTTATCACCTGTTGCTCCTTGTTTTGAAACAAACTGCTGAATGTCTTCGAATCGCACCCGGTCGGTTGCCTTGGTCAAATAATACAAAATTACTCGGATGAATTCCAGTCCTGACCTCTGATCTGTTAGCTCAAAGGCCAGGTCAATTAACTCTGGTAACTCACTGTGTAATTGTGGAGAAAAAACAGCACGCAAAATACCTAAACAAACTCGAAGCCAAATATCCCCTTTGATTTGTTCATCAGACAAGTGAGAAAAATCCTTAAGAATATAATTAAACTGAGGTGTAAACGTTTCAAACTTCGTTGATGGTTTAAGATAGCTATGAAGGTCTGTCGGAATTTGCCATGGTTTTTCACCATTATAAATGACCATCGGTATGATTTGAGACAAGGAGTTAATTTCTCTTAACTGTTTTTCCCAGATTTTGACCATATATCGTAGTAATTGAAACGACACTTGGCTATCAGAATAACTCTTGTGTTCAAATAACAAATAAATCGATACAGGCTCTCCATCGTTCATAGTAATTTGATACAAAAGGTCTGATTGATATTCTGCAAGTTCCGGGTCTATGAAGGATGCTTCAACGGGCTCAAGTGTTTCTAAATCTAACTGAACTGAAATTTCACTTGGAATATATTCTTGAATAAAGCTTTTGATGATTTGTGGTCGAGAAAAGCTTTCCCTGAAAAAG
>JBCCSO010000005.1:0-31841 GCA_039199965.1 Chloroflexota bacterium
CAAGCATATGAGCACTATCGGTATTCAGCATTTATGCTGAATCAGATTGAGCAGTTGAGCAAACGGTCGCTTGATGCAAACACCCTTGAGCTAAATTTAGATCCCGAATCGATCAATCTCATTGTTATCAACGGCTGAGACGATCAACCAGTGAGGCGGTTTTTTTTGATTATTTACAAGGTGGACTTTTAAAGCGACTTGGCCTAGAGCAAATTTTTGGCCCAAATGCTTAAACAAAAAAGAGGTGGATTGATTTTTCAGAAGATCAGTCCACCTCTTTTTTTGTTGGCTACTTTTTTCAATTAGATATTTTTTACAAGCCGCCAATGGTTGCTGGCTTCGCCAGAACGATACACAACTTCATCAAGCAGTTGCCGCATTAAAAACAACCCGTATCCGTGGACCTGTGCACCATCTAGATTGGGGTCTTCAGCGTCATTTAGATCAAACGATGTGCCTGTATCATGTAAATCAACAATTAGCTGCCGATAGGGGGAATTAATCACAGACATCGCAACGCGTATGCGTCCCTTATTCTCTGCGTATGCGTGCTCAACAATATTGGTGCACGTTTCGTGCAGCGCGAGCTCTAAATTGTAAGCCAGCATTTCTTTGTCATTTACTTGATCTAAACGCTCTAATATTGCGTTTAAACAAGCACCAATCACATTAAGGTGCTTGTGGTCTGCGGGTAAATCTAATCGGATAACGGTTTGGTCCATAAAACCCTCTTAGGTGGGCTAATTGGCAGTTGATTGACGCCAAATCATATCAATTACTAAAAATTTTTAGTTTTTCGATTAACTAATCGGTATAAAAAGTGATGAGACACTACAAGGCATAACGTTGCTATCTGTCCATTAGGGCAGACACACTAGATACCTTTCAGGACAATCATGGTTTGATCATCATCTTGCGGCCGACCAGCACTAAAGTTGCTAATCGTCTCGTACAATCCTTCAAAAATGTCGCGTGCGGGTTTCTTAGACAGCATTTTGATTACTTTTAACAAGCGGTCATAGCCGAATAATTCATCATCGTGATTGCTTGCCTCACTAAATCCATCTGTCGCGACAACAAGCACGTCTCCCTTACGGAAATGTAAAGCTTGATCCTCAGCTAAACTTTCTGGTAAGACACCCAGAGCTGTACCGTCTGCTTCCAGCAGAACCGGCTGACCATCAAATGGACAATAAATTACCGGTGAGTGGCCAGCGTTTGCATACATCAGCTTCCGGTCTTCTTTGTGGAATTGCCCAACGAACACAGTAGCGAACATACTAACTTCTGTAAAGTCATCGTACAGCTCTGAATTGCATTCATCCATAATCACTTCTGGGGTTGGTGTGGGGGTCACATTGGTTTTTGTGCGCATTACCGTTCGGCACATGGCCATTAGCAAAGCGGCAGGCATTCCCTTCCCAGAAACATCGCCAACGCAAAATGTAAACGGTCGGCTAGGATTTGATACGAATGCGTAGAAGTCACCGCCTACCTGAGAAGCCGGTTCAGATCCAGCCCACAGGTCGATACCCTCTACTTTAGGAAATTTTTTCGGTAAAAGTCTGAGCTGAACTTTTTGAGCCAAGTCAGCTTCAACCTGCAATTTAGACTTTTCGATACTCTCTTGGAAAAGTATCAGGTGCTCCATCCGACTGCCTGTGTGCTCTGCAATTACACGCGCCAAACGGATATCAGGGAATAAGAAATCCCCATCTTTCTTGTTGACCAGTCCTAACGCGGCCGACACCTCATCACGAATGATGATTGGCATAAACAGTAAGTTGCGTAGTCCTGCCCGGCTGTACTCGGTTTCATCAAGGTTCAGAAGTAGCTCTGACTTGGTTTCAGATACCTTATCAAGACAAGACTGAATAAGCTCATCATCAAGCAGTGTAGCTGGATGGTGCTTAATTTTAAAGTTGTTTGTTGACTCTTTAAACAGCAGAAATGCTCCCTCACACGCAATCAGCTCTGTTGATTTTTCAGCTAGCTGAACCATTAAATCATCCATTTCAAGATGATTACGGGTTGCTTCTGTCAGACCATAGACCGCAAGAAGCTGATCCTGAGTATCAATCAACCGTTCGGTCATACCCATCAACTCTTTTTCCATGCGTGCCAGCCTTGAGACAAAACCAGCTTCAGCGATCAAAGTTTTTTCAGCCGCTGGCGTACCAATCCCCTCAACCCATAATTCGCCAACATCTCCGCCATTTAAGCGAATAGGTGCCCGCATTGATGGTTTGATTCCATCAACACCTTTCGGCCAAGCAGCCAATTGAGCACCTTCAGCCCATACAGAGAACGACTTAGCACCGGTAGTAATCCATGCATCTGCCATTGATTTGAACTGGCCGCGCTGGCCCGAAATAACTGCAGACAGCATTCGGGCATCTTGAGATAGATTCGCCTTGCTCATAAAAATCCAAAAACTACGGATTATGCGCTAAATGCCCCAACAGCCTCTTCTTCAAGGTTAAAGATTTCAAATGCCCGATCTAATCTGGTCAATTCAAAAATCATACGCACAGGCTGTTTCAAATTAGAAAGGCGCAGATCACCATCTAGCTGGCGACATCTCTTCATTGCCTGAACCAATGTAGCCAGAGCAGTTGAGTCTACAAAAACCACGTTTTCTAAATTGACAATGATGTTGGGTGGCTTGCGGTTGGTCATAACTTCTTCTAACCACTCATTCGCTTTAGGAGCAGAGTAGGCATCAAAACGCCCCTCAAGTTCCATTACGATAATATCTCCGGCTTCGTGTGATTTAATTTCCATTATTTATTACTCCAAAATTAAAGAGATTACTTTTAACTAGATTAGAAAACTTATCTCAGTTTTTCCTCAAAATCAGCATTAAATCCTAACAATTGCAAGCTGATTAAAAACCTATTTGCCCAGGGAATATGAAAAACTCTGTAAAAATTTAATGTAGCTATCGGTCCATAGAATAATCAAGACTCCCAGATAAAACAATAACTAAGCAGTACTCCTATTTTACCTTCTTGATTGAGTATTTTTACGTAATTGGAACAAAAGTAATGGGTGAATTTTTCAAGAAAACAAGTGGTTTTTCACCCATCTAGCTGGTGTTTTTAGCAAAATGCGAAAATCTTCGCTCAGATTACGCATCGCAACGTAGTAAACGTCATATATTATAGTGGATTCCCAGAGAGAATCATTGTCTTGTTCTGTATACCAAAGCCCTGTGAACCCAGCACTAAAACCGTATCTTTGATGCTGCCAATCTTCAGAAATTTGTCCCGCTTCCTCTGGGCTCAGGGGTTTTACTCCGATAAGAGATAGTTTACCTTGCAACACACTAATCAGTTCAGAGAGCCTGTACAAGCCGCTCCGATAAATCCATCCGGTAATGGGTGAAAGACTACCATCTTTTTTATGCACGCTAAAGTGTTTTAGGCTCAGTTGACTTGGGGAAAAAGAGTTCTCATAAAGTGCTTTGTAAGGTGGGACTCCAATCCGGCCAACTTGATTGAATATTCGGCCGGTGCCTAAAAAGGAACACAGCCCAATAGTGAATAAAACCGGCAAAAAAATGACAATTAGGATCGATGCAACAACTCGATCTATGAGAAAGCGGAATCCATTATTTACACTTGGTGGGCCAGCTTCTCCAATAAGGAATGAATCTGTAATGTAGGTAGATTGTGACGTAGGAAAATCGATCATTAGGCTACGGGTTACAAGTTTGTCTTCTACGTTTACGAGTTTGCCAATATATGTTTTTTCAGTCACCACACTATTTTGAACGCTGGCTTCGTCATCAATTATTGAATTAGACCCAATCACTGTGAAAGGCCCAAGCTCCACGTCTTTACCAATCTGACAATTGTCTCCAATGACCACAGGTGGAAATATACGCACTGTAGGATGAATTAAGTTGTTTTTCCCAGCCCAAACACTATCACCAAATCTGTTACCTAAAATTGAGGGGAATCGAATTTTAAATGTCTGCTCTTGCTTTGTATCACCTACCGCAGATTGCATGTAAAGTTGCTGTGCGTCTTGTAAGGCTTGAAATGAGCAGACTCTGTTGAAGTAGCCATCGTGCAAGTAGTGATTGATCGTTAATCCTTCTTGTTGAACCTTTGGAATTAATTGAGTTTGAATATCAAATGCTTCTCTCTGAGGAATAAGAGCAACCACCTCTGGGTTAAAAATGTAGCAACCGGTATGTCCTGACTTGTGGTCTAGAATCGTAACGTGTGCACCTGATTCAAGGTGAGAGTCCTGAATTTTCTCTACGTTAAGATCAAACAATCCGTTACCCGGTATCAGCAAGAAAGGCTGATCTAAGGAGCCTCTGGCCCAGCCGATAGCACCCGCATCGCCCAGAGAGTCTCTGTGCAGGGAATATTCTAAACTAAGCCCCCAACGCCGCCCTGTACCCAAAGTGGCTTCAATATTGCCTGCATTATTGTGTAAACAAACAATCACATCGTGAATTCCTGATCTGGCAAGCAGTTCTAGCGTGTAGACAATAATCGGTCGGCCGACAAGCGGCACCAACGGGTCCGGCAAGCTATCTGTAAGCGGCCTTAAATTCTGTGACGTATTGGTGGCAAGAATAACGGCTTTCATTGTTTAATTTGGAAGCGATGGGATGTCTTCAATGATATCGAACAACACGTCAAATTTAACTAATTTCAAAACTCGAACCACATCTTCAGAGCATCTAGCAAGCATTAGACGGCCCTCAAGCTTGGAAATTTCGTGGTTGATCTTGGCGATTGAGGCAAGGCCAGCACTTGCGAGCAACCGAGTTTTTGAAAAATCAAGAATAATCTCTATACCCGGCTGAATTTCAGCCAAGACTTTCTTTGTCAGCAGTTTAGACGTTGTCGCATCAAAAACGGGCGGAACTGGTACGACAGTCCGCGTTTGGGTTCTATAGATTTTAGACTCTTTAACGTCTTCTGGTTCAAGGCCATATTCATAGATCTCGAAAAATCGATCCAGCTTTAACAGTTTCAACGTTCTGAAAATTTGAGGCTTGACCTTAACAAGACGGATATCCCCATTTCGGTCACGCGCAATTCTTGTACAAGCCAAAATCGTGCCGATCGCAACGCTATCTAAGAAAGTGACCTCTTTCAGGTTGAGGTCAATTCTTGAGGTTTCTACAAGAGCTTGCTCCAGTAAGTCAGACAATCTGTTGTTGTTTGGCAAATCTACCCGGCCAGACAAGTGAATGATTGCCCGGTCATTTACTAAAACAATTTCATGCTTTGGCAGCAAGACATTATCTTCCTTCCGGTTTCTCATATGAAACCACTGAGACGTAAAGAATCTTGAAAAGCCAATCACGTCATCGTAGTAACGTTTGGCAAGACGCTTTGGATCAGATAAAAGCCGGTGAATCCACTCGATCCCTGACTTTTGCATCCACATGGGTGCCCTAGATGTCTTTCCAGCAATAAAATCAAGCGTTCCGCCAATCCCAATAGCCACAGGCACACCCAAATCGTTTTTATGCATGCCAATAAATTTTTCTTGCTTCGGATTCCCAAGAGCGACAAGAAGAATGTCTGGCTTGGCTTTTTTGATGTCCTCTACATATTTTGGATCCATGTCAATGACAGACGACAAAGGGGGAGAGGCTGTACCAACAATATTTAAACCGGGATAACGGTTCCTCAGAATATCAGCAGCTTGATCAGCAATGCCCTCCATGGCCCCGAATAGGTAGAGCGAGTAGCCTCTTTTAGAAGCCCGTTCTGCGATTGCAGGCACCATGTCTGCTCCAGCAACCCGCTCGAAAATATTAACGCCCAGCATTCTAGCCCCCCAGACAAGGGGCATTCCGTCCGGTGTAGCAAGGTCTGCACCTTGGAGTAAATAGCGCAGTTCTGGATCTTCAGCCGCTTTCACAATAAAGTCTACGTTTATTGTGGCAATTTGACGGGTGCGGCCGTCTTTTCGCCCCTGACGAATAAACAGTTCAAGCCTGTCTAGAGTTTCACGCATCGTCAGGTTGTCTACTGGAATTCCGGCAATGACGAGCAGGCGGCGTACAAGCAAATTTTTTGAGTCTTCCGGCCCAATCACACCCTTGGGATGATCAGGTAGAAAGGGAGATGAGTCAATGTGCTGCATAAATAAATAGCCTAAACGTTTGGCTTTTTACCGACCGACATTCGTAACAAGTAAGCTAGTGGTTTGTCAATCATGACGTGATGGAAATTTCAGCAGGACAAACCACTGTAGGCTACGTCAAGGATTTCCTTAGATCCATCCTTGGCGTAGCACTCGTGCTTCACCCAACTTCTTTCACTGGGTTTCTATTTGAAAATGGCGAAGCCCAAAGTGCTTGTCCCGTGTCATTACCTAGCAATAGTTGCTTGGTCAATCACGAGAGAATCTAGTTGCTTTTAATAAGCACCGCGTGCGAACAAAACTGCTGGTATCGTTTTGAGCAGAATTTTAATATCAGTAAGCAGACTTTGTTCTTCAATGTACTGAAGATCAAGTTCAATCCATCGTTTAAAGTCTAGATCACTGCGGCCCGAAACTTGCTGAAGCCCAGTGATGCCAGGAACTGCATTCAAACGGCCGAGCGAAACAAAATCGTATTCTTTAACTTCTTGTGGAACTGCGGGCCGCGGTCCAACCAAACTCATGTCACCTTTCAAGACGTTAAACAGTTGAGGCAATTCATCAATACTTGTCTTGCGAATAAAGCGGCCGATAGGCGTAATTCGTGGGTCATTCTTCATTTTAAAGACCGGTCCATCAGCCTCATTTTCCTGCATAAGCTCTCTTTTGCGTTCCTCTGCATCTATATACATCGAACGGAATTTAAAGCAGTTAAAAGATTTACCGTGCATCCCAACGCGCTCTTGTGAAAAGAAAACCGGCCCCTTCGAAGTCACTTTAATTAACAATGCGGTCAGCAGCATAATCGGAGATAAAAGCAATATTGCAAACAGAGCCACACAGAAATCAAAAAACCACTTCAAGTTTTGTATGATCTTTCCACGAATCACGTAGATCAGTAAACTAACGCGTAAGCGGTTCGCTAGGCGATAACTGCTAAAATTCTGTTTAGAATATATTTCAAGCATTCTTGCAGCTTTTTGGTCCAAAACTGCATTACGGTCATCTGTGGCTGAAGCTTTTGGTGTTGATGAATTTCTAGGTTGGATAACCATAAGTTTCAAATATCAAGTATCAACCTCTCAAGAAATTTCATTCCGAGTGGTTCTAATCCAGTTATCTTGTGCCTCTTTTTTGCCAAAAATGCGTAAAACAAGCAGTAATTTCCAGATAACATAAAGCGGAGCGTATAGCAAATTTCTATACACACTTGATGGGGCATTTGTTTGGATAAGTCCAGACAAAAGGTATACGATCTGAGCCCCTAAAATAAACAGAGTCAAATAAAAATTAAACCATGCTAGTGAAACAGAGGGGGCAAATAGAAGATAAACGGCTGAAATTATTAGTAAGAGCAGTGAGATTGCGTTGAATATAGCGAAAGGTGGGATGACGTGTTCCATCACCGCATCCAGCTGAGCGATTGAATTTCCACTACCCGAAAACCCTTTTCTCAAGAGCTTTGGCACATACTTTTTTGCCATGTCCAAGCGGCCGGTTTCCCATCGCTCATTTTGGCTGTCTGCATCTTGAATTGAATTGGGCATTTCGGCCCAAATCGTGGCGTTTGGCGCAAAGTAAACTTTTTGACCTGAAAGCAACAGATCCATATGGAATTCAATATCTTCCGTTAGTGATGAGGACCAAGAGTGATTCTTGATCACATCTGCTGAGAAAACCATCCCATTTCCTTTCAAACCAGCCGAGCCGCCAAACAAACTCCGGCCAAGAGGTCGCACATAATGGAGAACAGCCAAGGCTGCATAGCGAAGCCCCGCACTCCAAGATTCTGCGGGATTTAAAACAGAGTAGAAACACTGGATAACTTCTTGGCCTTGATCAAAATGCTGGTTGACCTCATCCAGAAAGTTGTTCGAAACAATCGTGTCTGCATCTAAAATAATGATTGCATCTGCATCGTATCCATTTTGCCAATATTGCTCCAAGCCCCATTCAAGGGCGTATCCTTTTCCCCTTTTATCATAATTATGTCGCTCAAAAACAATTGCATCGTTTTTCGCAATTTCAGCGGTTCGATCACTGCAATTGTCCGCAATCACGACAATATCATAGCTGTCTTTCGGGTACTTGAGATCAGCCTTTAAATTGTCCAAAGTGGCATTTAACAATTTTTCCTCGTTGTGAGCAGGAATAATAAACGCAAAACGATGCTGCTTGACTGGAGTAACCTTTTTCCCTTCACGCAGATGCATTACCCACGCTGACATAGTCAGGAGGCAAAGGTAAGCAGACATTGCAGCTGGCACAATAGCTGAGAATAGAATTAAATATCCAAATACATCAAGCATGGACTAAAAAAACAGATAATTTATACAGGTATCTTGAAAAACAGTTGGGTCAACGTTAATATGATTTCTAGTAATTTTCAATGGGCTTTTGGTGATACATTAACTGCCAATATCCTTTATAAAACCAACAAAAGCTACTTTTCAAACTTACAGATCTTTGTCATCGCCTTACTGTGTAAAAATCAGGGATTGGTTCAACCTATCTAGATTTACATAATAAACTCAAGATGTATCTCCCTTAATGTTTGAGATGTAGCCTAGCTTACACTTATGTAAATTATTATAGAAATTCGGATTTACAAACTGCCTTACAGCTTTGTTAGTTGCCTGTGAGTTTAACGTAAGTGTAGAGGAGTAGCTTCGGGGTATACATCCAATTCTACCTGAGCTGTAAAATAAATGAGTTTAAGCGCTTTACATATAGATCAAGATTCATATAGTTTTCAATCAGTTGGCGGCCATTTTTGCCCATTTTAAGAGACTTTTCAGGATGGCTCATTAGGTCAAGAATTGCTTGCCTTAGCCCTGCTGGATCATTTGGTTTGACATAGATGCCGTTTTCTTGATCAACAACCACATCAATTTGCCCCTTCGTTGAGGTGCAAATTTGCGCTTTTTCCATCGACATCGCTTCCAGCATTGCGGTAATACCAGCTTGAAAATCATTTTCAAGAAGCGGCATAACAAAAAATTCGCTTTTTTCATAAAGCTTTCTCAATTCCCACTGTGTAAACCGCTTCACCAGCACATTTCGAGGTATTTCAGCCTCATTTGTTTGATCATCCCGCTTTGACCACGGACTTCCTGCTGCAATCACGACGTTAATCTCAAGATCCTTTACCGCTTCCATCAATGTAGGGTAATCACGAAACTCAAGACCAACAGCACAAATATAGGGTTCAAGCGAATCTGTGATTCCGACTATGTCAGGCTGCTGCTTTGTATCTTCGGGTGAAAAAAAGTTCTGATCCACCATAAACGGTGTGAACGGAGCCCGTTCTTTTGGTAGCTGCCAAGTTTCACAAATGATCTCTTGCTGGCGGGTTGAATAGCATAGAAACAGATCTATAAAACGATGAAGTTTGAAAAACCCGGTAAGCCACATTTTGCTCTTAGTTGAAATCAGGTGGGTAATCATCAAGTGGTCCGGCCGATCTTTGTCTGCCCAACCAAACAAGCGCATGTACAGAGCATAGGGTAATCCGATTTGTTCGCCATCTGTAAAAATAGTTTTGTACCGCTTGCGCATTCGGAAACAATGCCAAGCTAGGAGCGCATTGTTACCCCCGATCCTCTTGATCACCTTACCAATTGGACCAGCTTTAGCTATCGCTTTTGAATAGTCAATCAGATCAGCGCCAAATCCGTTACTCATCTCAATATAGTCAGTTCTAGGTCGTTTACCATCGGCAATTTCTGCCAAAATATTTGGCGGAATTACACCTGAAACTGTTAAAAGAACGTCGTTTTGTTTAGTCATTTTGCTACTTGGCTATACTTTTCAGCAGTGAAAATAATTTTGCGGCGTTTGCTTGAGCGTCAAACCGTTTGTGAGTTTCATGCAGTGCATTTGCCCCCATTTCATGGCGCAATGTAGGATTTTTAGCCAGTGAAATAATTGACTCTTTGAGGCCACGTACATCACCAGGGTCAACCAGCAAACCACTTTTGTCAGGCTCTACAATTTCTGGGATAGCAGCAATTTTGGTTGATATTGAGGGCAAAGCAGAGGCAGAGGCTTCTGACAAAACCATGGGCAAACAATCGCCATAAGTTGGCAAACAAAAGATATCTGCCTGTTTGTATAAGTTTTTAAGCGCATCACTGTTCGGCCGCATGTTGTTGTAGACAACCATACCATCAACTTTATCTTTGGGCTGATCCTTTGTAACTAGGTGCAAGGTTAGCTCTTGTGATGTCAACTCTGATCTAGCAGCTTTAAATGCTTTGATTAGGTCATTTCCCCCTTTGCGTTTTAGTGCGCCCCCCACAAAGAGCAAGTTCACTACATCTTCCTGCAGCTGCTGATGCGATCCAATATCATTTGGTGACCAATCACGAATATTGACCCCAGGGGGAATCACTGTGATTTTTTTTTCAGGAATCTGATAGTCTTTTACTAGGCTCGATTTGGCCCAGCTTGACCAAGTCACCAGATGAGCTGAGCGTAAATAGCAGGCATGGTTCATTTGAAACTTGAATTTTTCCAGCCAAGATGGCCCCCCTTCATGTTCATAGAACTTACCAAGCGCATCATACTGCAAGGGGGTTGCATCGAGAGAAACTACTGAAGGAATTGCTTCCATCCACCGCTTTGCCAAAATAGCGGTCACCTGTGTATGAAAAAACAAAGCATCCAGCTTTCGGCCGCTTTTGTGCATGCCTTTAATTGACTGGTTCGCCTGCAAACCGGCCTGAATCGTCCAGTTTCGGATACCGGGCAGCGCCATCAGTCCAGATTGAGGCTGCACTGGAAACCCCCAGCTAGATTCAATTTCAGCGTCTAGCTCAATATTTTTTTGCAGATTTTTGCCGTGAGTCACATGGCCAAGAGCTTGCTCAATAATGAAACCTATGCTGTACCTCTTCATCATCGCTATTCTAGTTCCTCGCTTTGTTCTGCAACCGGCTCGAGAACCATGTGCATGATAGAGTAACCGGGCAAATCTATAATCTGCTGATTTTGTCCCATTTGAGTTGCCCCCCCCACAATACCGGGATCAGTTTCAACTTCTCTGGCATTCCATGAAGAGTAGAGATGTATTGACCCTTCACCCGTTGATTCAAATCCTTCCCAGTCAATTTTGACCTCAAACTGCTGCACCTGACGCACTTTGTTGATTAGAATAATGTGCAAATTTCCCGTTTCAGAATCGATAGATGGATAGACAGAAATCAAGTCCGGCTGATCTACAGATACATCTAAAGCTAAGTCACCAAATTTCCCGCCAAAGCCATCATAATTGGTATACATTTGGAAAGCATAGAAAGCTGGTGTATTGCGCTCAATTGCGGGGTAATAGGTGGCATAGTAAAGCTCTTCTCTTCCGTACACACCCAAGACCTCTGCCAGCGCCATCGCCCCATTAAATGTATTTGGGGCTCCAAAATTCCACGCGCTAACGGCTAACTTTGTACCGGGATAATATTCGTCAATCCAGTCGTTCATACGTGGAATAAGTTTGACAGGCTCACGAATATAAGATTCATCAGGATAGAGTGGATCAAATAGCGATCGATAGGCTCTAAGGCGATGTTCAGCCACAACCTCATCATCAAAGTCGTTGTCTAATTCTTGGGGAAAGTAGTGTACTTCCAGCACATCAAGGTGCCGTTTGCCGGCTGCTTCATCGAATGCTTGCATTTGTTGCAAAAACCACGGAATAAAGTCTTCGTTATCATGCTTGGCTTTATCTAGATCACCGGCCGCACTGTTAAAGTAAAATTCCCAGCAGCAGGTCCCCGGCCCCATAAGTTCAGCCTCAGGGGCTTCGTCACGAACGGCTGCAGCGTATGTCTGATAAGTCTGCAAGATTTCTTCAAACGTTGTACATTCTGGATGCACATCATAATGGATGACACCCCACAGTTCTGGCTCAAACATTAGCGATAAAAAGTCAATTTCATATCCTTCTTGCTTGATCAAGCGGACAAAATTAGCCACATCTTCGGCCGTGATTGAAATTGAAGTTTGGCTAGGGTTGGCTCGAGTACTTCCACTGAGGCAAGTTGATTCGAAACCCCGTGTACAAGTCCCCCGCTCAACATCAGGAAATGAGCAGGATGAGGTATCTTTAGCAACCCACCCCATGGTTGGCAACAAAAAGCTTGATGACGCGCCAATTGCGGAAGAGAGCGCAAAAAAATCTCTGGTGGGTGCGGCACTGTCAGGGAAGGGGCTTTCGTTAGCATAGAAAAATTCACGGCCGGGGTTCCATCCAAGATCATTGAGGATGTTGTAACGTGCAGCTGCCTCACCGGTCCAGCTATAAACTGTCGGGCGGACATCAATGACTGTGTTTTCTTCAGCGAGTGTCAAACCATAAATATACGGGCTGATACGATTGGTTGGGACAGTTGCATCAATATTTACATTAATGCGCGGAATCGCCTCGATCGTAGCAATCCGATCTTTTTCCAAAGATTCTTCGATTCTGGAATAGTCAAAGGGAACAGCCGTTTCTTGAATGATGTTTTCTAGCTTAACAATTTCAACTTCTTGAATACTTGGGCTGTCAATATCAATGGCAAATGTAGGGGTTGGATAAACAACCCCATCATCTTCTAGTGATGCGCAGGAAATGAGAAATAAAACAAGTAAGGAGATCCAAATTAGTGGCTTAAATTTTTGCATATGGTCACACAGTGCTGAGCGGTTTTGAGTCAAATTATGATTCTTCAACCATCAATATCTCAATGCGATCTATGTAATATGGCGTAAGAAGCGAGCCGGAGTTGGTCAAGTAGATACCGGTAAAATTTCGGTAGACTGGGTCAAACTCTTGATCCAGTGGCGAAAACTCAACGCGAGCCCACGTTTCAGCAGGAATCACAGAAATCCCTAAAAATGAAAGCTGCGTTTCTGCAAAGGTTGCACCAGCTGTTGTAAAAGCAGAGCGGTCATTTTCAGACCAGAAAATGTTTGTGTTACTCCCTTGAGCCGTCACAGTAATATCATCAAATGAGATAGCTGAAGGACCTCCATTCAGATAAAAGCTTACTAACAAGATGTCTTCTCTACGGATCGGATCATTCAGATCACTGTTTGCCACAATATAGAAGCGAGAGCTTGCGAGGCGCGGGGTAACTTTTATTGACTGCGTGCCATCGTATCGATTTTCTTCGACAAGCTCAGCAAACAGGTCTTCAGTCTCGAATCCCCAACCGCTTTTGAACCCATCATCAAAAACAACAACGCTTCGAATAGGCACTTCTTGCGTAGCCGTTGGGTTGGTAGGTGGTGTAAGCGTTGGTAGGCGCGTAAATGTCGGCCGCGGTGTCGGAAGTTGGAAATCTTCAGCGATTGTAGGGACAACCCCCACCCCAAGATCACTCTCTTCTTCACAAGCAGCCAAAAGGCTGATGCTCAGCAAGACGAAAACGATTGTTAGAAATTGAATCAGTGCTTTTTTTGAAAACATGATGCCTGAATAAAAATGCCTTTCTGAAACGCCAAACACGTTTAAGCCTACTCAGCTAACAAATAGGTTTTATACGCTTAAATTGGAAAGGGCTGTTAATAATTTAAGTGGGAAGCGGTTTTAAATTCTGGCTTTTCGTCAGATGTGGCGAGTGCAAAAAACCGCTTGCGGCCGCCAAGTTCATCACTCATACCTTGGTAGTGCCTGAGGTTAAAGATAAGGCTGTAACCGGCCGACGCTGGCATTTCTAGGCCGAGTTGGTACAGCAATTTAGACAAAGTCCCCACAGCGTTTTGAACCAAAGATGAAATAGAGCCGCGATCAAGACACATACGATTAAGAAGACGAATCAGTGGGTGGCGGCTTTTATACTCACTCATAATTTTGGGCACAAGCCAAACTTGTCCACGCTGTTGAGTAAAAATGACATCATTCCGGCCGTATGCGTATGGAATATTCAACCAAGACTGAAAGCTACGTTGAGCGTAATGGTAACCGATTGCTCGATTGTTATAAATAAATTTTGCACCGTGATCTGCCATACGGAAAGCCAGTTCAACATCTTCAGCCCGTTTAAATGTAGGATCAAAACCGCCAAACTGTTTGATATATGAGACATGTACAGAACAATTGCCAGTATAGAACTGGCGGGCGGTGGGGGCCCAATCCCCACGATCCATAGCTTGGTATTGTTTGTAAAGCATAGCTTGTTCCCACCGTACCCATGGCTGGAAATTGTGGTCAGGCGGATTGTACATTGGCCCAATTACGATGATATGCTCAGCAAATCCTTCAGCCGCATGCGTCTCGTAGTGCATTTTCAGCCAATCTTGGTGAGGCACCACATCATCATCTATGAACAAGACAAGCGGAGCTTGAGCCTCATTTAAACCATTATTTCGCGTGGCAGCCACTCCTTGATTTCGCTGGAATATTACTCTCAGATTCAGGTCTGTTTGGTAAGACTCCAGCCATTCATTTGTTCCATCTGTTGAACCATCTGAGACAACAATAACTTCAAAGGAAGCATGATCAAATGACTGCTGTTCTAGCTGTCGAATAACCCGCTCAAGCTGCCGCTTCCGGTTATAAGTGGGTAATACAATGCTTAACTTAAACATTCAAAAACAATCAGAAGTGGATAAGTCTATGCCTTGATCGAGTATAAATCTTCGACTGTTTCGCCATCATCCAATCGCTCTTCATACTCTTCAAAAATTGCGATAAGCCCAAGTGACGTGCCAATGTAAAGCATGCTTTGGCTCGTCCAAGAGATATCGACATACGCATAAATGAAGTGCATCACCAGATAAGTGGCGCACACCATCGCAAAAACCTTGATCTCACTACTTGGCAGGTTCCAAGCAACCCTAGCCCCTTTCATAATGCCTATTCCGACAAGATATATCATAGACATAAAGCCAAACACCCCGGCCTGCATCCATATCCACAAAACAGAGTTGTGGGTAATGTACTCCCAAAAAATGAAGAAACTAATATCAGGCATCTCTACTATACGCAGGAACCTGTTGCCAAGCCCTACTCCCAATAGAGGGGCCTGCGTGATCGTGAAATGGGTGTTTGTATTTTCAAGATAGCGATAATAGTTTGATGCTTGGTCTTTCTCATTTACTTCGCCCGGAGCAACAACAGATTTAACAGCCTGAACTGGTTTACCTAGCGTTGAGTTGTTGTTCCAGAACGCGCCGACATACAAAATGCCAAGAATGATGCCGGTTGGTAGCATAATTTTGAAAAGCAAATTGCGTTCTTGAATCAGGTACAGACAGCAAAGTCCGGCCGCAATAATCACGGCAAGCATAGCGGACCGCCTGTCTGACCTGATATACGAGAACAAAACGGGAGGGAACAAAGCGAGTAAATATAGCCTTTTGTACCACGAACCGTTTCGCACCACCCAAGAAGCGATCCACATGATATACATCGTGTTATAGTGGATGGAAGCAGAGTGTTCGGTTAAGTCATCCCTGTACTCAAAAACTTGCGTAGCAATAAATATATATGCCAAAACTCCCTCAATAAAGAGGGCTGACATAACGCACCAGAACAGGATGTTAATCTGTTTGGGGTTATTGATCAGGTTTCGAGTCAGCACGTACATAACAAATATGTACACGAACGGGCGATACTCAAATTGAGCTATAAAAATATCTCCACGGCGCAGTACCCCATAAACTAGGGAGATCGACATAAAGCCTAGAAAAATAAGAAGCACCCAAAATATCCCGCCGTATTTGATCTTGTACAGTTCACGCCGCATGGTCAAGCGCAAAATCCAGCTAACGGCCGTAAGTCCAAACATAATTTCGACAGGGCTGATCGCGGCCGAATCATGCAAATAAAATATCGATTCTGCACTGGATAGGTTCTTATCAAATGGCAAATATGAACTGACAGTAATATCGCCTACCAACCCGAAAAACATAATCGCATACAAACCATATCGCGGTTCGTAAAAGATAGCGGTCAAAGCGATCACGAAAAGTGCCCACGCAAGTGCTGGCCACTCAACCGTAGTCGACAGCATAATAGCTGTGCCAATACCACCAGCTATAATCACATAGGCAATGTTCCGCCAGATAGTAACATAGCGCTTCTTTGCGACATCGTCCGCGGTTGCAGTAAATTGTGAATTTAAGGATGTTTCAATCATATCGGCCGAAGATCACTATTTTACAGAGTCGAATTGGCGTAAAAGTAAATAGCAGCAAGCCCAACCGCAGCGACTCCAGCAAAAACATAGAGCCACACCTGACTTTTCTTTGAGAAAACGATGCCTGCTATAAAACTAACAAGCAAAAACGAAAAGAATAATTCCATGGTCTCTATTCCGTTGGGAAAAGGTTTAGCAAAAATTCAGGGGTATTTGTTTCAACCTGATTCATCACGACGCCGATAACGTCTAAATGGCCCATAAGGTCAAGCGATTTTCTAATACGCGGGCTAGACGTCACGCCTTGACGCACAATCAACACAATTGAATCAGCCAATGTTGCCAGCGGAATCGCTTCACTGGTCGCATGGATGGCGGGAATGTCAATAATCAAGTGATCGAAACGGTCATCAAGCTCTCTTAAAATTCGCTTCAGATTTTCGCTACGCGCACCAATGGAGCGTTCGTTTGCTGAGAGCCCACCGGCCGGAATCATAGCCAGGTTGGGATGATTAGTTGAGACGATTACATCATTCAAGTCGCAACGGCCGCTGACAACAGCCCCCAACCCTTCTGAAGATTCAATTGAAGGGGACCACCAATTGGTTTCGAGAATGCACACATCGGCACCAGCATCATGAGCAATTGTTGTTGCCAAAGCACGCGTCAAATAAGAAACCCCTTCACGTGAAATTGAGGAAGTTATACCCAAGCGTTTTGGAATAATCTGTACTTGACTTTCCATGCGCGAATAAAGCTGACGCATCGACAAAATCGTCTCGTGTGGAAAAATTTCATTAAATGAGCCATCACGGCTCCTTAATGAAAGCTGTGGCTCATCTGAATTTTCTGAAAGAACTAAATTCTTTTTTCTTCTAAACATACAACTTATCCTGACCTTAGGAAGGGCAATCGATTTGTAATCGGTTCCAATAATGATTTAAGCAGCTGCATATCTTCCGGCGGAATTGTTTTCAGCAAGAAGATCATCGCAGGGTAAATAATTGCACCCAGCAAAATCTGCGGCACAAACCCAATATCAGCCATGTAATTGAGCGCAGTGTACATAATAACACCTGATATTATGGCTTTCAGCGCAACAATATAATTTGATTTGTTAATATAACCTTTAGGAAGAAGATAGAGACCGGTGATCACCATACCACCTTCAGTAAACAAATAAGCTACTGCACCGCCAACACCGGCCGGCCCAAATGAATTTGCCCACGGAATCAAAACTACATCAAGCGGGATCGTAGCGAAAGTGGCAACAGCCATCGTAATTGTCCAAGCATTCTGACGATCAATTGAGATAAGAAAGTAGCCCAAGAGCGTTGTTTGATATGTCAAAATCAGAACGAACCCCAATACCTTAAGTATCTGGGCGGCATCGACAAACTGTTCCCCGTACAAAAGCAGAACGATAGGTTCTGCAATGATGGAAATACCTAGCCCAATCGGAATACTTAGCAAAAGCAGGATATTAAAGCTCTTGCCCACGTAAATAGGTAAAAGATCTGATCCCTCTCCATGCATTCGAGAGAGTGCCGGGAACAATGCTGTAATCAAAACTGTGGGAACAAACATAAGCGTTGTGGCGAACTTATCGGCCGTGCCGTAGAAACCAAACTGCTCAGAATCTTCAATCAGCCATGACATGATGATGATGTCAAACTCTTTGTACAAAACAGCGAAAATACCGCTAAAAAAGTATGGGAGCCCAGCCTTGTACAACTGCATAGAAGTCTGAAAGTCATATTCAAACTTAATAGGCTCTACCCTATACAGCGTCCTCAACATTAAGAAAGAACCCAAGATATATGCGCAGACAACAGCTGTTGCATACTGGAACAGATTCCCACCTAGCAGCAAAGCGCTAATTGCAAAAACAGTGTGGATCCCCTTGCTGAGGGTAAAGGTCTTTGAAATGACATCCAACCGCTCCAAACCGTTCAATGTACTCATCGATACGGTTGAAACAACATTGGCATAGTAAGCGATACCGACTAGCGCGATAAGCTGTACACGTTCAGTTGAATAACCACTCACAATGGCAAATGCAATTACGCCACCAAATGTAAGAACAAAGTTGACTGTCGCATTTACAATTGATGAGCTGAACAAAATAGAGATTCGTTCAGGTTCGCGGGCTATTGTTTTTGTAATGTGCGTGTTGAGTCCAAAAAATGCGATGATCGACGCAATGAGCCAAATCGATTCTGCTAAAGTGAACTCACCAAAGCTAACAGAACCCAACTGACGAGGGACAACCACCACGAACACAATGGTCATTGACCAAGTAGCTAGCTGTGAAAGCATCATGTAAGATGCATTCCGCATCACGCGCGAGGCGGTACCAGCTTCTTTTACTTTCTCGTCTGGAGACATTCAGTTGAATCAGCTCTCGCTGATGAGTAAAGGTTGGCTAACCAGTACCCTTTCGCTGATCAATGTTAGGAATTTTGGAAACAGAGCTTAGTACGGGCAAGCCTAAAGTAGATGGTGTTTCAATTGGGAAACGGATGCTGCGATCCAAGAGTGTGTTGATGACAATAGCCATAAATGAAAGGAGAACGCCCAGCCCAACAAATACCATCCCGATAATGATTTGGCGGGTTAATCCACCTTCCTCTTCAACAGGAATAGAGGGGCTATCTACAATGGTGTACGCTTGACGCGTTTTACCTTCAACAATGACTTCTTCAAGGCGAATCTGTTCAAGGTTGTCACTTGCAATGCGGTAGCGCTCGTCCGCTACTTGAATCGCGGTTCTTAACTGCTCAATTTGGAGTGTTTCAATATCCGGCCGTTCACCGCGAAATGGTTCTGGATTTTGGGTAAGATATTCTTCCAAACTTTGAATCGCTGCCCGATACTCATTTTCATACTGAGGGACAAGCTGCTCGAGGAACTCACGTGCCGCAAAGCTGTCACGTTTATCAGAGTTAATCTTCCAGTCAATATAAGCATTCATAGTCGAAGATGCTGCTTTCCATGCGACTTCTCGGTCATCCCACGTGACTTTAACTTCTACGTTATTTTCCCCTAAGACATTCAGCTCAATAGCATCACGCACGTCACCAATTAACTCGCGTACGGCCGTATCTCCGGCCGTCATTTCCGCTTCAAGCGGTGTATCTTTGATGATCAATCGTATAAATGAGTCTGTGTTCAGAAGCTCATTAATCTCTGCAGCCGTTTGTTCCGACGGTGTAAGGAAAAAATTGATGTTGTCATCACCTAAAGTAGCCACTTGGTCAATCAGCGTCTCAGTTTGAACAAACATTACACCCCTAGATGCAAACTCATCCGATAAGATGTAAAAAGACGCCGCATAGGCACCCATCATCAGAGCAAATGGAATTAAGTACAGCCAGAAATTTTGGAAGAAATTCTCAAAGAAACGCATCGCACCCAAAATAGTAAACATAGATGGGCTGAGAGGTTCAACACGATCTTTTACTAAAATCGGCACAGCTCGTTTTTCAGGCTTTTGGATTTGTGTTGATGAGAACTGGATCTGCTCAAAGAACTCTACTGGAATTGCAATGCGACCATTGCTTGTGACAGAACCCTCAGGCGCATAGGGTGTTACCTTGTTTTGCTGGGGCTCTAACGGCAGTGTATGAATAGCTGATTCAACTTCCTCTGCATCATCAACTGGGTTCTCATGTTCTTCGGCATAGTCAGCTTCAGCTCCATGATTGCCGTTCCCATTCCCATAGCCGTTTCCATTATGCGGCGTGAACACGTCTTGAGATTCGTCCGGCAGAGCAACTGTTGATGATATTCGTTGATCGCTTGAGCTGTTCTTCAAATACTCTATGAATTCTGGATAGCGTGTCAAAGACTTTAAGGATAGCGATTCAGGTTGCTCAGCCAAAAGCTCTTCACCTCTGGCAGAAATGACCGATATACCCCTTTTAGGATTGTCAATCAGTTTTGCATGGGCCAAATAAGATCTAGCGCCAACTACACGGCTGTAAAATTGCGCGTCCATATCTAGGTTTGCATACTCAACACCCTGTTCTAGCTGAAGTTCTTGGGTCAGAGCATTTGCAATCTCTCTAATTCGGTACTCACGCCGGTTTGAAAGTAATTTCAAAATGGGGAGAAGCAGTTCACTTGTTTCTGGAAGTTGCATTGCGAATTCCTATTATTTCAATTTTGCTTGTGCGCAATTGTATCAAGACCACTATGAAGTCATTTTATGGACTTGTGTTTAGTTTTCTGTTTTGTTGACGGCCACGGCCGCGGGGTTGACGGCCATATCCACCAGCAACCATTCTTTCTTTCAGTTTTTCACTGATAACCTGTCGCCAAGGCTTACGCTTGCGGGCAAATGCATAACGCTGTTTCTGATGCGCCTTTTCAGTGGCTACCATCGTGAGCAAAGGTAAATCTGTTACGTTCTGTAGATCAAGCGGCAAAATAACCCGCCGATCAAAAATAACAAGGCCACCCGCTACAAGAATACTAAGTACAACACCAATCACAGCACCTTGAATCATATTAGACAGTTTCTTAGACATTGACGTCATGGAAACTGGATGAAATGGTGCGTCTAGTAGCACAAAAGTTTCTTCAAAATATCGATCGGCCGTATCTTCTACCAAATAGCCAAAGTCAAGCCAGTCCTTTGTAAATTGAAGGTCGTTATCTAAGTCCTCAATTGTACTGACTAGTAAGAAAATTTGTGTTTCCTCAATTTCTCTACGGTTAAAAAATTGATTTTCAGGATGCGCTTTCAAATAAGCATCTAATTCAGCCTCAACTAGCTCCTTTTGAGCCTGCTTTGCATCTCTGTAAATCACCATATAGTCGACAAGATCATCTGTTGAATTACCAATCGTTTCAATCTGATGATTGACAAATTCGATATAGAAGGCGGTAATCACATTTTGGGCCAGCTCTGGAAACGGCATATACGCCAATACACCAACTTGGGTAAAACCAGTCTCTTGAAGCTGAATGTTGTCACGCAGAAGCTCCCTGATCTCAACGATATCGGACCGAGTCAAAGGGCCATCATTAAATTCTTCAAACCCAGCGCGGTCAATAATCTTGTCAATGAAGGCATCTGTTCGAATTAACTCGTAGCCTTCTTGTACAAAGCGTTCGCTCGGGTCTTCAGGGCTCGCCCCATATTTTTCATACCCAATCACGCGACTAATTTCACGATTATAACGGATCTGAACTGTTGCCCCAGACAGGTAGCTGGGCGTTTGGGTTAGCTGCAAGTAGACCACAGCAACTGTTACAATAATTGCAGGAGCAATAATTAGGTAAATGTTTCTAACTAAGGCTTCAAATATTCGAATAATAATTAGTCGAATCACTGCTTAACTTTCCTGTGGGTACATTTTGGTGAGAAATTAGCAAGAATTGGTGCGGTTCTTGACTAATAGTGCCTTGTTGATCTGTGCAGACACCTTACTGCAAAGTAAAAAGATCGTTTCCGACAATTTGCTTGCGATTCAGAGTATAAGGTAATGAGAGATATTTAAGTAGAATAAGCCTAAGTAATTTGGACCACTTTTCGGCAATTCTTAAACAATGACTCGCGAGCTATTAATCGAAACTATCGAACCTTTGTTGTAAATTTATTCGAGCAAGGCACTTTGGAAACTCGTTCGTTAATCAAATTATGATTATTCTTAGTATCTCTTACACAGTGCCTTACGCTCAACAGCATCTAATAACGTAAATTTTTATTTCATCTGATTTTCATACCCAAATACCACCATTTAATAAAACAAGTATCAACAATCTCTTGTAGATTTACTAACCATTTTCTACTATTTTCGATCATTTATGAGTGCTAATATTGTTTGACATATGCTCTTTCAGAATGATAGTATTTCGAGTGTTGTTGGGCTAGAGTTACAGGATCAAATTTATGTCAGATCAAATTCAATCTAAAGATACCGGAAAAGACTGTCCATATTGCGGTGGCGTCATTTATCGGGTGGAGAATGAATCTGGAAATGTGAAAACTGCTTTCCATAACTGTAACAGTTGTGGCGCTCGCTGGTCTGACAATTGGTCTCTCACCAGTCCCGGAAGCCGAAACTATAATCAAGAGTCTGATAAATCAGCACGGCCGCGTTCAACTATCAAAAAAAACTTTAATTTTGACATTACCAATCTAAACATACCAAACTGGGGATGGATTGTTATCGTTTTGGCTGTCACATTCATTCTGCTGCGTCTTAATGTGCTGAGTTTACTCAATCTACTCTTAATTCCGATGACGCTAATTATCTTTGGATACATTATTTTTAGAATTGGGAAAGAGCAGCGCTGGTGGTAAGCTAAATGCTGGACTTTAAATAATGCTCCCAAGTTTAAAGTCCAGCGTTAAAAGTCCAGCTAGGAAAGATCGGGATTTAAGTTGAGACAGGCATTAAAATACCGTTCCTAGGCAACTCACGTTCCAACAACCTCATCGATTGAGCCGCAACCTACACAATCTCACACATTAGCCCTTTCAAATAGTGCCCCTCTGGGAAATGTATAGAAACCGGATGGTCTCCCCCTTGGGTAAGCGTTTTGAGGATAGTAGCTGTCCGACCGGCATCAACCGCAGCCCCAAACACAATTTTCTGGAACAGATCATTTGAGATAGCACTCGAGCACGAAAAGGTAAACAATTTGCCTCGTGGCCTCAGAATTTGCATCGCAAGCAGATTAATGTCTCGATATCCTCGTGAAGCCTTTTGCACATCACGCTGGCTGTGTGCAAATTTTGGAGGGTCCAACACAATCACATCAAACATCTCACTTGTTTCCAAATAGTAACGCAAAACCTCAAACACATTCCCAGCTAAAAATTCATCGTGCTGTCGATCAAGCCCCAGTTGTTTGACGTGCTTCTCAGCGAGCTCAAGCGCGGGCACAGACGCATCTACACTTGTGATGGTATCTGCTCCCCCGGCCGCTGCATATACAGAAAAACCTCCTGTGTAGGCAAAGCAATTCAGAACACGCTTACCTTCGACAATTGATTCAAGTCCTAATAAACTTCGATTTTCCCTCTGGTCAAGGTAAAAGCCGGTTTTATGGCCATTCAAAAGATCAACTTGAAATCGATAGTTGTTTTCTAGAAACGTAATTGGCCCACCTAATGTTTTACCCCAGACTTGATCTGAAAACCGTGGCAAACCCTCTTTTTTGCGCACGTTCACATCAGATCGCTCCACAATTCCCACAGGGACTGAGCCATCAGGCAAGGTTAACTGAGCCAAAATATCAATAATTTGATTCCGCCTGACATGTATACCCATCGTTAACGCTTGGAATACAAGCCAACTTGCGTACCGATCAACCACAAGGCCAGGAATTCCGTCAGACTCCGCGTGTACCAAACGATATCCGTTTGTGTCGGGCTCTAAACTAAGCCAGCCTCTGCGCTGCAGCGCATTATTTAGGGCGGTTTGCCAAAATGCATCATCTAACAGCGTGTCGGTCCAAGACATAATCCGGCCAGTAATCTGGGAATTTGGATTCCAGACTGCAATTCCCAAAAAATCTTCCTTTGAGCTTAATACGTAGACTGCATCTCCTGGCTGTAAATTTCCTTCTGTACGGCTGATGGCACCCGAAAATATCCACGGATGTTGGTTAAGGAGCGGCTTTTCCCTAAATGGTTTAAGAACAATTGTTCCTTGCGGCCGGAAAAATCGGTTTTTAGTTTGGGCCATTTAGCAATACTCAATGACTGGGCAAGATCACATCTTTCAACCCCTATCTTAACTAAAAATGCGATCATTTATGAAGCTAAGAAACGCCGAATCTCTACAACAAGGGCAGATGGCGAAAAAGGTTTTTGCATAAACAAGCTGGCTCCCAATTCAAGTGACAAGTCCATTACACGATCATCGCCAGAGGTAATAATAACCGGCGTAGAGACTGCAGCTTGAGTCATACCTGCTCGAATATCCTTTAATAAATCAACGCCCCTTGTGTTTTTATCCAAGTGATAATCAAGCAGCACCAAGTTGATCGAAGGTTCTAGATTTAAACGAGCTTGCTCTAAATTTCGAACAGCACTCACCTCAAACGCCTCTAATTCTAGAAACATTTTGAGCAGATCATTGTTGGTGGGGTCATCGTCAACTAAAAGAATTTTGGCCATAAGAGTTTTTGATTAAAGGATAAAACAGCCTTTGAAAAAACTATTTCTTTTGAATAGATCAGGTGTTTTGAACAAATGACGCAAAATAAATTCGGCAGTGGAGGCATTAATCGCCAAGTGAGGCGATAGCGCGGATGATTCCAATCACACCAACTGTAGATTTAAGCAGGTCTGCATTTGATATTTCTGGCGGACCATCGTGCTTTTTCTCGGCTGACTTCACCAGCATCCATGCTGAAACCAGCCCAGCCAGCGCACCAATCAGGGCACCTGCAACCAAAAATCTATTTTGCCAACCATTGTTTTGAGGCGTTTGATCTTGATCCATTATTTATTTCTCTCCTCTTGCCTTTTCCGACGCCAAGGTAAAATCCAAGTTGTTACATCATCAGTGAGATGTCCAACTTTTTTGGCGGATGAGTTAATGCTAATTGATAAATCGGCCGCTTGTCTGCTGCGATTATGAACGGTCAAATGTGTTTTTTCCACAAACTGAACGCCCTTGTTTAGCCATTTCTGCAGCCAGCGTTCAACTGGCCGTGGATTTTGCCAAGTATACCAAATCCAAACGGCTGCCAATATGGGAATTAGGGCAGCCCCTAGGGTCAGGGTAAGGGCTGTTAAGATGATGATCATATCGGCCGAACCTGAGACAAACAGGACCCAGTCTGTCTGCCCTTCTGGCGCTGGAAACACAGTTAGCCATGACATAAGCCCCACAATCATCGCAATCACAATTGTCATAAGAACAATCGGCAAATACACAGTTAGTCGATTGTAGCGTTTTAGCTGAGCACGCCGCTCAATTTGGGTTGGAGTTAGAACTTCTTCCGGGTATCTCTGGGTCATGGTCTGTTGATAAAGCTTTTAATGACTTGCCGTTTGCAGTCTTCCGGGCAAATCGGCGAATCATTGAGCTGCAGGTTGTAGGGGTTCCTGCAGCAATTTATTTGATGAGGAAATCAACAATGAAATGATCTAGATTGGTTTCAGATTCAGATAATTATTGTGTGTTGACCTGTCACCTAAGGGGATGAGAGAGAGCACATATCTGGTAGAGGCCTCGAAACCGGCTGATTCGTGCATTCACAGAAATCTAGATTTTCAGCTTCACCATCGAACATAAAATATCTGACGCTAGAGCGGGTGCAAATCGCCTCTTCATCAAAGGCACGCGTCCACTGTACGCCTACACCTTCGCGTTCAGGTTCTTGAAGCACAAATATATTCAAGAAATTCCCAGATTCGTTGCCAAATTGCAAAACACCCTGAGTAATTAGACGGCAACCAAAATATGGGAATAAGGCCAGCAAGAGCATCAAGGCCAGTGCACCAACACAACTGCCTCTTGGGACAGATTTAGTTTCTTGAACTTCAGAACTACTCATAAGAATCTACTATTATATCCTGAAATTCAATGATAAATGAAAAGCCCCTCATACATCACACAAATGCATGAGGGACAGTTAATTTCTATTGGTTTTGGCCTACAGCCTAAGCTTTAAGAGCAGGGATGTACAATTCCTCAGCATACTGCTTAACCATACGCCGCATACTGAATAAAGCTGCATTAGAGCGGATCGATTCTTTCATCAAACGCACCCAACCGCGTGGAACATCATCACGATCTCGGTCGTAGTAGAGGGGAACAATCTCATCTTCTAGCAACTGGTACATTGATTCTGCATCGGCCGCATCTTGTGCGTCTGGATCATCTAATTCGATCCCTTCACCAATCGCCCATCCGTTTGCACCGTTGTATCCTTCCACCCACCATCCATCGAGGATAGAGAGATTTGGTACACCGTTAAGGGCTGCTTTCATGCCGCTGGTGCCGCTGGCTTCACGCGGGCGGCGCGGGTTATTCAACCAGATGTCTGAGCCTTGTTTCAGGTAGCGACCCATGTGCATGTCGTAATCTTCAACAAATGCGATTCGGCCGCCCCAATCGTGCGATTTAGCTATGTTGTATATCGTCTGGATCAAGTGCTTTCCTGGATCGTCGGCCGGATGGGCTTTACCCGCAAAAATAATCTGCACCGGCTTGTATGGATTCATCAGAATACGCTTGAGCCGTTCTGGATCGCGAAAAATCAAAGTTGCACGCTTGTACGTTGCAAAACGGCGAGCAAAACCGATTGTTAATGCCCGGTTCGATAAGAAAGCACCAGTCGTCAACACTTGCGTGGCATCCCGGTGGCCGGCCGACCAGCGTTTACGTGTACGAGACCGAATTTCATCAAACAACTTGGTCCGCAAATCCATGTGAATCTGCCACAGCTCTTCATCTGGGATATCAACAATACGTTCCCACATCTTCTGATCATCATGACGGGCCATCCAATCTGGGCCCAAGTGCTTACTCAGTAACTCGTCAAGTGGTAGTGCCGTCCATGTGGGGACATGAATGCCATTGGTGATGCCAGTGATTGGAATGTCATCTGCTTTTTCAATATCGGGCCACACAGATTCCCACATATCGCGAGAAACTTCAGCATGGAGTTGACTTACTCCGTTGGCAATACCAGACATCTTCAAAGCCAAAACAGTCATGTTGAACGCTTCACCCCAAGATTCTTGATGCGCCCCCAAATTCATGAATCCGGTACGATCTAACGAAATCTGAGGCCAGTACTGGCCAAAGTATTTATCCATCAGATTGAAGCCAAAGGCGTCATGACCTGCAGGTACGGGGGTGTGGGTTGTAAAGATCGATTTTGGCCGGACTTGAAGCGCCGCATCGTGGAAGCTGCAACCGGTTTTAGACACAATCTCACGAACCAGCTCGAGCACCAAGAACGCACTGTGCCCCTCGTTCATGTGCCAAATTTCTGGTTCAATCCCCAGCGCACGCAGCGCACGCACACCGCCAATTCCCAACATGATTTCCTGACGAATGCGTGTTTCTGTATCCCCACCGTACAAGCGTGCAGATAGCTCACGATTCCAAGGAGCATTGGCCTCTACATCTGTATCAAGCATGTACAAGTTGGCCCGGCCAACTTGTATGTGCCAAATGTGCGCAAAAACCGTTTGATCACCAATCTCCACACTAATTTGAATTTCGTTACCATCATCGTCACGGGCAATTTGGATTGGTGACTTTTCCAAATCTAAGTGCTGATAATGTGCTTCTTGCCAACCGTGCGATGGAATTTTTTGGCGAAAATATCCCTGCGGGTACATAAATCCAACACCAATAAAAGGTAACCCAAGGTCACCAGCCTCTTTGATGTGATCCCCAGACAAAATACCCAGACCACCTGAATAAATTGGTAAAGAAACATGCAGACCAAACTCGAACGAAAAATATGCGATTTTTTTATCGTTTAACTCACCATAATTTTTGACAAACCAGCTATCTTTGTTGGCCATCTCATGATCGTAGGCCATCAGCACTTTATTTAGATGACGGACAAACGCTGGATCGGCCGCTTTTGCTTTTAAATGATCTTCTTCGATCTCATGCAGCATACGTACCGGATTGTGGACGGTTTCTCGCCACAGCGGGTAGTCAAGCATACGCCAAACTGAACGAGCTTCGGGATTCCAACTCCACCAAAGGTTTCCGGCTAGCTCTGGTAGTCGTTCCAATTTTTTTGGCATTGTTTTCATTGCCATGAAAATATCTCCTTATGAAATTGAGAATATTTGGGAATTTTTAGAGGTCCTTCTAAATGTCAAATAGCGGGTGTGGTAAGGGGCAAAGTCCAATATACAGGAATAGCAGTTTAGAAAAAAAAAATTTAGCAGTCTAACCTAGTCAATTAGAGCCAGAGCGCTAAATTCCTGGTCATATTGCATAACAACCTTCTCCCAATTGAACCGATTCACGTACCTTTTCAGGTGCGGCGTAAAGTGTATGCCAGTTAACAGTTTTTGCAATGCCAAGTGGAGTCTTTTTACTAATTCTGCCCGATTTTCATAAATTACGTCGGCGTGCATGCTTTCGGGTATCAGCTCTGGGTAACTTAGACGATTGGGCAAGAATGGCATCGCACCCGCATGAATCGCTTCCAAAACGCTGATCCCAAAAAATTCATGGCGCGCGGTTGAGATAACGATGTCAGTCCGAGCCAAGATCTTTTCATAGGTCAGTCGGTCTGCAAAACCAAAATGGACGATTTCGTCTGTAAATTCTTCCTCTGCGCGCACAAACGCTTCAGGTGCCTTTTGAAAACTCTCTCCGCAAACAGCCAGTTGGAATTGGCCACCCTCCTTTTTAAGCTGGCGCAGAACTGCAAAAAATTCGGCCGGATTTTTATCAAACTCCCAGCGCTGGTTCCACAAAATAAGAGGTGGCTGGTTAGGCATTGTTTTAACAGGCGGTTTAGAGAACTCAATACCAACCGGCAACACGCTGGACTTGGCTCTGATCCGCTCCACCGAAGCTTCCTCACTGTTATCAGGATAGTGGCGCAAAAAGACAGGCAGCTCTTGAAGCAAAATATTGCGATGGTAATGTGAGTTGAAGAAAACATGATCAGCTGACAGCATTGATTTCCAATTAATAAGCACATACTGCCGTTCGCGAACCCCCATATTGCGTCGCATCGGCCCCTTATTTTTAGGCAGCGGGTACGTTAGCTGATTTTCATGCATGTATAGAGAAACGGGTACATGAGCCAAACGCCTCCGGGTTAGAGCAATGAATGTCGGCAGATCCAACATGTCGTCGGTTACGATCAGATCAGGTTCAAAATCTCCATTCCAGAATCGCTGGGCGAGGGTGACAGCAGCGCCGTGCATCCGCCACTTCCACAATTGGCCCGGCAAACTTAAGATTTCGACCTGATGGGTACTATATTTTTGATATCCTTCAGCCCAAGCTTTGTGTGAGCCAGAGTGATAGGGAGATAAGAGCAGAATCTTCAAATTTGCCTCAAATATCAGACTAAAGTCTCAGACGCCTATTAGGGAAATCGCCTAGAATTACTGTTCCATTCGATTGTAAAAAAGTTCACAAACCAAGTGCATAACCAAAAAATTAAGGTATTATATGTAGAAGAATGTACCTTGGTTAAAAAAAGTATATTCACACATTAATTTTACTTTCTGAGACATGCAAAAGCTTTATTGGGAAACGCACTATGCAATCGTACTGGCATTGATGGAAACTTATCCACAGCGTGATCCCGAGCACGTAGGGCTTTACGAATTGTTAGATTTAATAGAGGCACTGCCCAATTTTAATGACGACGCTTCCATTGTAACGGAAAGAATTTTAAAAGATATTCAAATCACGTGGTTTGAGGAGAAATTATCCTTATGACTTCAGCCGATATTGCATCAGACATTCCAATTCCAGATGAGGTTGCGGACAATGTCTTTATTACGAGCTTAAACACTGTATACAACTGGTCTCGCCGGAACTCAATCTGGCCCATGGTTTTTGGCTTAGCCTGCTGCGCCATTGAAATGATTGCAACCGCATCTAGCCGCTATGATTTATCTCGATTTGGGATGGAAGTATTTCGGGCTACGCCACGCCAGTCTGACCTAATGATCGTGTCTGGCACGGTTACCAAAAAGATGGTTCCCACCATTGTGCGACTATACAACCAGATGCCTGAGCCACGCTATGTACTCAGCATGGGTGCATGTGCGAATGGTGGTGGCCCATTCAAGGAAGGTTATAACGTTGTAGATGGTATTGATAAATTTATCCCTGTTGATGTCTACGTCCCTGGCTGCCCCCCAACACCCCAAGCACTAATCCACGGTCTGATCACTCTTCAAGAAAAAATTGATCAGCAGTCAATCACGACTGTCCCTTGGTATCAGAGTGATGATCCGGCAGAGATGGTTGAAATCCCTGTTTTGGGACCAGATTTAGTTGACGTCCGTCAGCTGGCTCTGATTCGCCAAGAGCAAATGAAAGCGGCTGCAACCCTTGCAGAAGCGGCTGCGGAAGCTGGCCCCCCAGCAGATGAAAAATCAGAGTAATAGGAAACAAACGAATGGCTGCTCCAGAAATTGAAGTAAAAGATGTAGAAGCACCGGCCGTTGATCCGGTTGAAGGTGCGATCGCATCTTTGAAGGAAAAGTTTCCTGACTTAACCGATGATCCGCGCCCCAATTATACAGGGCTCATGGTTCCGGCCGACCAGTTGCTGGCGGTTGCGGGTGAGCTCAAAAATGAGCTTGGCTTTGAATATTTGTCAAGCGTAACCGGTGCTGACTTGATTCAAGATGACAAGATGGAAGTCATCTACCATACCTACAATATCGAGAAAGGTGGTGGGGCTGTTGTCCTCAAAACCCAAGTAGACCGCTCAAGCCCAGACGTTCCGTCACTCTCCCCCATGTGGGCGGGTGCTAACTTTCAAGAGCGTGAAGCATACGATCTATTAGGTATTAACTTTACGGGTCACCCCGACCTACGCCGTATTCTGATGTGGGATGGCTTCGTAGGCCATCCGCTGCGTAAAGATTGGAAAGAAGCTTTTTGGGAAGGGGATGAAAAACCATTTAAAAGCCGGTGGCCAGGTGGTGATGTCTTCCGCGCGGAAGAGCGCAACCCTTTCGGAAAAAATGTTTCTTATCCAGCGGAATGGGTGCCAACGGCTGAGTATCTAGGTATTGATACAGATGATGAAATCTACGGCGGGCTAACCGTCCAGCGGCCGAAGGCCAAAACGGATATTCGCACAGAAAACGTGACTGTTAATATTGGGCCTCAGCATCCATCAACTCACGGTGTATTTCGCATGGTAGTCAATATGGATGGTGAAACAATCACCGACCTTCAGCCTGTCATGGGTTACCTTCATCGCAATCATGAAAAGATTGGTGAGCGCAATACGTTTCTGGGCAATATTCCCTACACAGATCGCTTGGACTATCTCAGCTCAATGAGCAACAACCATGGGTATGTCTTAGCCATTGAAAAGTTATTGGGGATTACTCCGCCAGAACGAGCTGAATGGATTCGTATTTTGATGGTTGAGCTCACCCGCATCGTTAACCATTTGTGGGCACTTGGCTTCCTCTTAAACGATATCGGAGCACTCCAAACCCCGATGCTCTACCTCACCATTGAGCGTGAGCTGATTCTTGACCTGTTTGAAGCATCTTCCGGCACCCGCATGATGTGCAACTACATGCGCTTTGGCGGCTTGGCCTATGACTTGCCAAAAGAAGTTCGCGGGCAAGAAATTTATAGCTTCCTGACAGAACTCATTCATGAGCGTTTACCCAAGATTTTGGATGAATTAGATTACTACATTTCTGGTAATGAAATCATTCGTGAGCGTTCGATCGGCATTGGTGTGTTAACGCGTGAAGAAGCGATTAACTACTCTACCTGCGGCCCAGTCTTACGCGGCAGTGGCGTGCAGTATGATGTGCGCAAAGCTGAGCCCTATTCATACTACGAGCATCTTGATTTTGACATCCCCGTTGAACAGGCGGGCGATGTTTACGCTCGTTACTGGGTGCGGGTGCATGAAATGGCG
>JBCCSO010000006.1:0-31109 GCA_039199965.1 Chloroflexota bacterium
CTTAGCTATGAGACCCATTGGATTTTGCGGACAAACGAGCAATTGATAACGAATCAATTGGCCGTTGATGCTCGTTTCTGCACTGCTGGATTTCAAACCTGTTAATCAATCCCCAAACAGCCAGCGCTCCGCATTCCACCATGACAGCTTAATCTGTAGCTCCCGGCGGTTCTCCACAGAAAAATTCCTGAAAATATGATAAACGTGGGCCTTAACCGTGTTGATCGCAATCGATAGCTCCTCAGCGATCTCCTCATTGGATAGCCCTAAGCAGACCCAAGCCGCCACCTCTCTTTGCTTTGGGGTGAGCTGATGCCATTCTTGGATTGTCTCTTGATCCGCCTGCATCTGCCGTATCCCAATCGACAATGCTCTGATAAACAACTTCTGGGGGGATGTCCTTAATCTGGCAGCCAGACCAAACAGATAGTTCTCCGCCCACGGAGGCAGTACAAAAGCGGTTGGCTCAAACCGCTCAACAGCCTCATCTGTGTCGGGTGGGGGAGATTCATTGATAGGCTCTAGTTGGATATTTAGAAACTTCGATACTTTATTGAAACTTCTCCTGAACGATTCCATGAATAGCTAAACTCTTCCTTGTGCGGAACATACGTTCTGATTTTAGCGACAAATTCACTCCTTTAAGTGAAGCAAGCGTGAACATTCCGTCTAATACTCAGTATTAGAACGCAGGTCTACATCGCATCATGGGGTGATTTTCGCCCAAAACCCCACTCAGTGGGATTGAGCCAGCCCACAATCATAGATAGCCTTGAGCCATGTCACAGATCGAAGAACCTCAAAGCAGTCTCAGCAGTCTTAGCAATCTCAACTTGGTACACCCATCTCAACTGGGGGAGGGGATCACGCTCGTTGTGACCCATAACGGAGAGTGGATACCTGAGCTCATCACCGGGTTAGCCACGCTATCACCGATTAGGGTGTACACGGCCGATCGCCGTCTGCCTGCTTCTGAAATCATCCGCTTGGTCCGCCGGCAGATGCTAAACATTGATGAGATGCTGGAGAGGATTGAAGTGACCCGGATCGCCCGCTGCTACCAGCTGGCCAAACTAAGTCACACCATACCTGATGAATTCCCGCTTCTGTTTCTCCACCTGCTCTCCATCTTCCATTATGAAGAAGTCGCAGAGCATGAGTGCGTGCGGCTGCTCCACTCCTTGCTGAACAACATCCTTCAGCTCCAGTCTCCCATCATCATGACAGTGCGGGCCCCAATCCGGCCGGAAGATGAAAAGCTGATGACCATGCTCGAAGAAGCGGCCGCCTATCGGTTTGAGCAAAGATTCCTGCTAGAAACCAAAGCGGCTCCGGTACAGATGGGGCTCTTTTAGAAATGGGAAGGAACACCCTAACCGCCACAGAAGCGGTCCGGATCGAAGAAGGGAAACTGAGCCAGTTTCGGCGCGTTTTGCGCAGAGGGGATCAGCAGCTGCTGGATCAGCTGTTTGTCCATATGTCGAAACACACCAGCGCCATCGGTGCGGCTGAACACCTCCTGCCGTTTGAAACGATGCTGTTGATCGTCTGTTTAGAACAGGAACGAGAGCTCCATGTGCTGAGTGAGAGACTGGCTAAACTGGAAACGCTGGTTGAACGGCTGAAGAAGAAGGGGAAGACAGATGGGTGAGTTTAACGGCTGGCTTTTAGATATTTATGAACACCAGACGGCCGGCGTCACCCTCTGGTTTGTAGAAGAAGGGGAGCAAGCCCGTCGCTGTCTCCACTACCCGTTTCAAGCCGTTATCTATGCGGCCGGGCCGTCCCACCGTTTGAGGGAGCTGTGGCGCTTTCTGCGCGGCCGCCGCTTGCCGGTCACGCTGTCCAAAGAAACAAAAACCGATTTGTTTGAAGGGTCGGTTGAAGTGATGGCAATTGCATTTGAGCCAGTAACTCTGAAGAAGCTCCATCGGCTAATGGAGGTGAGCTTTCCAGATTTAACCTACTATGATGTGGACGTCCATGTCGGTCTGCGCTTTGCGGCCGCCACCGGCATCAAGCCCTTGGTGAAGTGCCGCGTGGAGCATGAGGGGAATCAGCTGGTAAATGCCTATCCGCTCGCCTCAGAGTACGACCTCAACATGGAGATCCCAGATCTCCGGATGCTCACCATCGAGCCGGACGTTGACCCAGATTATCAGCCGCCCCAGTCTGTGCGCTTCTCCATTCCAAACAAAGCCTTTCCTGTCCCAGCCAGTAAGCCGAAACATCTGCTAATCCATCTTAATGCGCTCATCCGACGGTATGATCCGGACATTATCCTGACCCGCTACGGAGATAGCTGGCTGTTTCCGATGCTGCAGGCATATGCGGCCGAAGCGGGTAGCCAGTTGGAGCTGAATCGGGATGCATCACGGGCCATTCAGATGCGGAATGGGATTTCATTCACAACCTATGGGCAAACTCTCTACTCTGCCAAGCGGAGCTACCTTTACGGACGCTGGCACGTTGATAAGCGAAACGCCATGCAGTTTGGGGAGATTGAGCTGTTGGGGATTGTGGAACAATCTAGGGTCACCGGTTTACCGGTGCAGGAAACCGCCCGGCGCAGCCCGGGGGCGGGGATATCGGCGCTACAAGCCTATACCGCCATGCAGCGGGGGATTCTTGTGTCACACAAAGAGCAGCAGCCGGAGAAGTTTAGGACGATCAAGGCTCTGATTCGGGCCGATCGGGGCGGGATGGTTTATCAGCCGACGATCGGTCTGCACCGCCGGGTCATCGCTTTGGACTTTTCCTCGATGTATCCCTCCATCATGGCCAAGTTCAATGTCTCACCTGAGACGGTGGGGTGGGGGGATGATGTCGTACCAGAATTAGGGCTCCCCATTAGCCAAGCCAAGCAGGGGATTGTCCCGGCCGCCATTGAGCCGGTCTTGCTGAAGCGGATGCGGATCAAGCAGCTCATGAGTGAGATAAGCCGTTACGATTGCCGATATGCCTCGTTAAAACAGCAGCTCTCCGCCCTAAAGTGGTTACTGGTGGTGAGCTATGGCTACCTCCGTTTTCACGGGGCCAAGTTCTCACTGGCGGCCGCCCATGAAGCGGTGACCGCTTACGGTCGGGAGGCGATGCTCCAAGCCAAAGAGGTGGCGGAGGATATGGGCTTTGATCTGCTCCATATGTATGTAGACTGCATCTGGATCAATCAGCCGATTGAAACAGAAACATCCCCTGAACAGGTCCAAGCACTGATTCAGGCGATTGAACACAAAACGGGGCTCCCGATTGCGCTGGATGGGGTGTTTGAGTGGATCGCATTCTTAGGCTCTCGTCGGGACAGTCGCGTGCCGGTGCCCAATCGGTATTTTGGCTACAACCGTTCGGCCAAAGAGATAAAGGTGCGGGGGATCGAGCTCAGGAGACGCGATACACCGCCGTTTGTCTGTCAGCTGCAGGAAGAGATGCTAAATGTGATGTCCGGTCTCTTCATTAAAGATAGTTTTGACCGCTGTGTAGAAAAGCTCTGGGAGCTGATTCTCAATACGGCCGATCTGCTGAAGGGGCTAAAGATCCCGGTCGAAGATTTACTGGTCCACCATCGGCTGTCTAGAGAGCTGGACCGATACAGGTCCCCATCTGGCGGAGCAAAGGCGGCGATGCTCTTGAGGGATCATGGGAAGGAACGCCAGCCGGGGCAGATTATTAAGTTTGTGCACTTAAGAGATGGGAACGTTCATCCATGGGATTTAGGGGGTGTTCCCAAACCCTCGAACGTGGATGTCAACCGCTACCTAAAGCTGATGATACGGGCGGCCAGCAATGTGATGCAGCCGTTGGGAATAGATGAGGATCTGATCCAAAGACGGGTGACAGGAGCTGGGTTTCAGCGGTCACTCTTTCCCACATATATATAGAAGGAAGATGGCCAAAACATGGGCCAATATACGGCCTTTGAGCGTGGTATTATTTTTTTCGGGAAAAAATAATACCAACCGATATTTGCTTGTTGTTTCAGAATCTCAAAGCTTAATAAACCTCGATTTTAATTACTTATCCTGCAAGGATGCTGGATAAACCGTCAATTTTAGGTTTATGCGGCAACCGATGCAGGATAAACCATGAATTTCAGGTGTTATTATGCATAGGCTTGATTTTCCTGCGGGCTAAACCGAAAAACAGAGTATTATTGTGCATTCTTGCAGGTAAATATAAAGTAAGGGTGGCTTATACGGAATTGAGTGGTGCAGGCAAGCAAAATCCTTGGTAAATTTAGGCTCAGAGTTTAGCATAGTACGCCACCCTAACGATAAAGGATTCATGCGGCGGCATCGCCGCGCCGCATAATCCGTTGTTGAATTAAGCCGATGGTTTTGGCAAGCTATATGGAATTTAAGCCAGAAAATGTCTGTAAAATAGCCCGCTAAGATCAGCTCAAAGGTCAGATTCTAACTGTAAAATAGCCGAATGAGCAAGGCTAAAGAAATGATAAATTTCTCTGAGGGAGCATTTTTAGATTTTTCCCAATAACTAAGCAAGAGATAAGCAGGGAAGAAGAGAATAGCTGGGGGAGGTATTCATAAAATAGGCACTTAGTTGAAACATATCAGAGTTAAGGCGGACAACGACTATTAGCCTGTAGCATGAAAACCAAAATTAAGTCAATGCCACAAGCAGGGCAAGTCGGCTGGTAAGACAAAACAGTTTTACCAGTTCGCTTTCGTAATTTGGGTCGCTCCAAAAGTAGTAACTGCAAACAATTGGCTAAATCAGCTTTGTTACTAGGGCTAAACAGACCGTAATAACGGACTTTGACAAACCCTTTGGGCAAGACATGCTGTAAGAAGCGACGTAAAAACTCAAAAGCACCCAAACGATAGCTAAGCCACTTACCAGTATCAGATTGTCGAAAGCGAAAAGTAACCTTTTCATCAACAAAGCGCATAATGCGCCGGTCAGAAATCGCTACCCTAAAAATATAGGGTGCCAAATACTTAAGAGTCGCTTCTCCCTTGCCTACAGGTTTACAATGGACCACCCATGGGCTCTGCCAAACATCATTTGGGATTTGTTCAAAGATTTCGGTTTTTTGGAGAGCCTCGCGCATCTTGGCTCGGAACAAAATCGATAGTGCTTTAACTGGTAAAAAGAAGTTATGGGAGGTTTGCCGCCACAAGCCATCAGACGCTAGGCCGCCACCGGGAGCAAGAAAGTGGACGTGCGGATGATAGGTAAGATTCCGCCCCCATGTGTGCAAAACACCAATCAGACCAATTTTTCCCCCGATATGTCGCTCATCTTTAGCGAGCTGCTGAGTGGCTGACGCCGCACAGCGAAACAAAAGGGAGTAAATAAACTTCTGGTTGCTTCGGGCAATTGAACGCAACGACTCTGGTAGGGTGAAGGTCAGCATGAAATAATGGGTGGGCAATAACCCATCAATCCTCTTTTCTAGCCAATCTTCACCAACTTGATGCTGACATTGGGGACAATGCCGGTTGCGGCAGGAATGATACTGATAATGACGCACCTCACATGCCCCACAATGATAGACTGCACCACCCATTGCTGGGGTGCGGCACTGCTCAATTGCTCTTAAGGCTTGCTTGTGACTTGGTAAAAGCTGCTCATGATAACGCTCTTGGTATACATCTCCACATTCTCGAACAATATCAGCTAGCCTTACCATGGCAAAATTGGCTCCTCTGACTTGCAAACCTTATCAACAAGATAATTAATTCGATTCACCGTTTGCTTGAAGCCATTTTGGGTAAGGTGAGTATAGATCATCGTTGTTTGGAGCGAGTTATGTCCCAAATATGTTTGAATATGGCGAATGCTGACACCTGCTTCCAATAGATGTGTTGCATAGGAGTGTCTTAGAGAATGAATAGTCGCCGGTTTCTCAATGCCACATTCTTTTAGAGCAAGTTTAAAGGTCCGTTGAACCCCTGTGGCGTCCATGTTGGAGCTAGACTTTAGTTTTATTGGAGACGGAAAAACCCATTGTGGATTCCGATGGGTAGCCCAATATTGTCGAATGAGTTCAAGAGTCTTTTCTGGCAGGGGGACATAGCGATCTTTCCCCCCTTTTGCCCCCTGAATGTGGAGCATCATCCGGTGGCTATCGATTTGGGAAACAGCTAACCCAACTCCTTCACGTGTGCGCAACCCACAACTGTAAATGGTCATTAAACATACGCGGTGAGATTCTTTTCGGATGGCATTTAAAACAAGCTGAACTTCCTCTCGACTTAGGACAATTGGCAACTTTTTTGATTTTGGTGGCCGGATTAGGTTAAAGCAATGCCACTTTTTCTGAAGTGTGTGCTCATAGAAAAACTTAATTCCACACAATGCGATAACAAATGCACTGCGGGAAGCTTTTTTCTCATTGGTTAACCAAAGAAAGTAGGCTTTTATTTCATCTTCAGTCAATTTGTCAGGGGATTTTTGATAATGGGCTGAAAGCTGCTTGACGGCTCTTAGATAGGCTTCCTGTGTTTTGGGTGCTAGCCCGCGCAATTGCAGGTCTGCTTCCATCTTGTGACGTAAACTGGTCATGAGTTGATCTCCTATTGTGAATCTTGTGAACCAAAAAGGAGATCGTACTCGCTTAATTTAAAATGCTGCCAAAGAAGTAGGCTTTTGGTGGGCTTCCTGCGCGCTAGCGCTTAGTTCAACACCAGCTTAAAGCTGACGCGTAAACGTAGAAACGCGCAGCTTAAGCAACAACATAACTTGCATCGAATCGTCTTCAGTTTGAGCTTTACTCGTAATTCTTTATTATGGACAATCTATTCATAATTGATAGCACTTTCGCCATCATCAGTGCAATTATCGCTGTTTTCTTCTTTATCTTTCCTGATAGCAAAGAAACTACCCGTGGTATTTTGCAACGCATCTTTAAATCTTGGATTCCTTGGGCCGCTATTGCAGTTTTTCTTGCAGGAATCGCTTTTGGCCGTTCTTATTTTCCACAAACGGAAAAGAGAACAGTTGAAGTTACCCGCGAAGTCGAAATTCCGGTAACTGTTGAGGTAACCAGAATAGTTCAAGCTGAAGAAATTTCTTCGCAAACAGAATCCGCTTTACTTGTGCCAACGAGAACACCACTTCAAGCTGCTCAAACAAACACCTTGACGACGCTAACAAGTACGCCAAGTATTTCAATACAAACACAGGCACCAACACCAACTTCAATACCTATTGCAGTTAGTTTTCACGATAGTTTTGAAAACGCTGAAATAAAACCAGAATGGGAGTATTTGGGCGATGGAAAGTACCCCAAATTTACGGAAGATGGAATGGTGCTTTCACCGGGGGGTTCGTTCAGCCTGATTATAGGAGAGGATAATTGGAACAATTACATCATCGAAGTTGATGTTAAACTGCCTGACATAGAGGACGAGCCTAAACCGAGTGATAATAGACGAAGAGCTAATATTATTTTTGCACGTTGCGAAGATAATTCTGGTGTGGTGAAATATGGTTCACTAGTTTTGCTTGTGGATTCCGAAAACACGGGGCGTGCGTTTTTTGGTCAAACTAACAGTGATGGAGGAGGGGATGTAATACCCGAAAGGGAAGAGGGCCTCAATATCTTTACACCCGGAACTATTGTTCCCGTTCGGTTACAAGTAAACGGGAACAAACTTATTGAAACTGTTAATAAAAAAACACTACCCCCACAGCATAATATCTTGAAATCAGATGATAAAGCCTGTTGGCAACAAGGCTCCGATACTCATTTTTCCGGAAAAGTGGGTATCACATCTACAAGTAATTGGAGTGGAAGGTTTGATAATTTTTCGATCCGATCGATAGATTTGGGGGAAGACTAAACTGATGTTTGAATCAATCCCTTCGCTAAAAATCCCTGATTTAAAACCGATCACGGTAAAACCGGAGATAATTTTAATTCGGGTATTTTTAAAATCGGCTTTCTCTACCTCTGGAACAGTTCACAAAAACTAATCCCAAAAATGGCGAAGGTATTGTAAATAGTAGGTTTTAAATTCAGGGTATTAAAGTTTTCGAATTTAAACTGATTTCGACCCTAACGGTGCATCCAACCAACGCTACGCGCGGCTGAAGCGGCCGTTGAACAGATGCTTCGAACATCGACTTAGAGGCAAACAGTTTCGTCGATACGTGGTCACCACGAAGCCATGCAAACGATTGCCCGATTTGCCAGATCGGCTTGAGAGACAATTCACAGCAGCTGGTCCCAACAGGGTTAGGGTTACTGACATCACTTACGTTCGGCACCGGTGAAGGATGTCTTTATCTTGCCGTTATCGTTGATCTCTATTCCCGAATGGTTGTTGGTTGGGCGTTGGGAGCTCGATTGACTAATGAGTTAACATTGCGTGCTTTAAAAATGGCCTTTCGGAAACGGCAGCCACGTGATGGTCTGATTCATCACTCAGACCGAGGGTCGTAGTATACCAGTGACGAGTACCAAAAATTGCTGGCTGCTTACAAGGCACTTTCTAGCTTTGGAAAGGTGGCCAACTGTTATGATAATGCAGCTATGGATAGCTTTTTCGGTACGTTGAAGTCTGAATGGCTTTACTTTCATCGCTTTAATACTCAACAGCAGGCGATGTCATCGATATTTTATTTGATTGAAGCCTTTTATAATCGCAGACGGTTGCATTCTGCCATTGGCTATCAAAGTCCACTCGCTTTTGAGCAAGCGGCTATTTTAAAAGAGCAATCTGATTTAAATCCATCTCCACTTTAGTGGTGGTACATCAATATTATGCTTATCAGACCAAACGAAAGACTTATTGACAAGGTGCGCGAATGCATTGCAGATCGGGAAAAATATAAATTTGATGCCCAGCAGATGTATGCAAGAGGCAAGGTGGTTGCCACTTCTCAATTGCCAGACATGCCAGTTTTTATTGCTGACAGTATTGCTAAAGAAATTGATCTTATGCAAGAAACTCCCCAAAGTGAAACTAGGGAAGCTTATGGCATCATTGCACCACCATTTAAAGAGTTTTGGATCGAATCTAAAACCCAAAATGATGATCTTGAAGAATTAACGCATCATTTAAAAGAAGATCCTGTGACGAATTTAATTGTTAATGAAGATTCTTTGGAAGCTACAGTTGAAGCCTTGGTTGGAAAAAGTGTATTCCGTGGGATTCACTTTAAAACATATTCAGTTGAAGATTATCCATTTGATATTCCCACAGAACATGTTGAACTAGATCAAATTAAATGGATATTAAATGGCAGGGTGTATACCTATCATGAGGCTCACGATCTACTTCAGGACCAGTTTTGCTATACAGAAATATACATCGATGATGAGGGTATGTTGCTCAATCCCGCTGGTAAGTTCCCAGTTAGATTCGATACACATACAAACTTGTTTGCCTTCCTTCCTCCACAAGATTACGCAGATACGTCAGCAAATGCGATGCCTATGGCCTTACGGTGTGTTGGGCTATTGCATCAACGGACAGAAATCGACCATATCCAAACAGCTCTAACCCGCCAAATGCGACGAAAATTAGAACGAGCAGGAAAATCTGTCCAAAAAGAATTCTACTGGCTAAAAATCAAGCCCCATGCTGATAAAAATCGGCTACTTCAAAGCATGGATGAAATAGAACCTGTTAGATCTAAGAAAACGTCCATCATGACAGGCTCCAGACGGGGTCACTTCAGAGTATACGGCAAAGGAAATGGGCTCTTATTTGGTAAATATGAGCGCACTGTCTGGATACCGGGGCGCAACAGTGACGGGAAACAAGAAAAAGGCTACATCGTTGAGTAAACGATTAAAACATTAGCCATCCCCAGAATCCAAACATTCTATCAATGAACAGTGTCAAGGTGGTTAGTGCTCATAACAGTAAATATTTTTCATAAAATCTAGCTACTTCTACCATTCACAACCAAAAGCAATGAGTTCTTTTATGGCATTTAAAACAGTTAATCAAACAAACTTCACAAGTAATTCTCCGGAAGAAATGTTCCATGATATAAGACCGAAAAATATAGAGGGGGCATTGGCACAACAAGCCGATATCTGGAGAACCTACCAACGTGAAGCATCTAAAAAGCCCGATGTTGCAATCAAAATGCCGACCGGAAGTGGAAAAACCTTGGTTGGCTTAGTTTTGGGGGAATGGCGCCGACGTAAATACCAAGAACAAGTAGTCTATCTTTGTCCCACGAATCAGTTGGTTAATCAAGTTGTAGATCAGGCTAACAATTACTATGGTTTGGATGTTGTAGGGTTTACTGGCCCCGCAAAGAACTATGATAATGTTGCAAGAGCAGCCTATCGTCGCAAAGATAAAATCGCCATAACGACATATCACGCCCTTTTCAATACAAACCCCTTTTTCGACTCACCCAACATCATCATTTTGGATGATGCGCATTCGGCCGAAAATTCTATTGGTCAAATGTGGTCCTTAGAAATCAATCATCAATCTCCCAATAACCTCTTTACTACCCTGATCAATCTTTTTGAAATGGAATGTCCATACATCGACCTCTCTCGCACAAAGAAACAGTTGGACATCGATGCTGCTGGATGGGTTGAAAAGCTCCCTTCCAATGCATTTTTTAATTTGCAAGAATCGATTAGAAGTTTAATCGATTCTTACCATGATGATGATTCTATCCGCTACGTATGGCAATTACTTAGAGATTATCTACATGCCTGCCATTGCTACATTTCTAAAAATAAAATTTTAATCCGGCCGATTATTCCACCAACGTTTACCCACAAACCCTTTTGTGAAGCAACACAAAGGATCTATATGTCGGCAACGTTAGGAATGGGGGGAGATCTAGAGCGCGTAACGGGAACCGATAATATCTACAGGTTAAACCCAAAGTCAACATCAGACTCCCAAGCCATCGGCCGCCGTTTTTTTGTTTTCCCTGATATCGCAAACGATGCTGAACCTAAAAATCTCATACCTAAATCCTTAGATATTTTCAAACGCGCTATCTTTATCTCTTCAAGCAAAAAAGCGGCAAGCGAACGAACTAGAGAACTTGCAAAGGTCAATATTGACAAGATTTTTACAGCTGACATGCTTGCCAATAATAAAAATATGTTCGCAATATCGGAGTCAGCTGTCGCTGTAATCGCGAATCGTTATGATGGCATGGATTTCCCTGGTGATGTGTGTCGATTACTATTTCTGGAGGGCTTTCCCAAAGCCACCAACTTGCAAGAAAGATTCATTGTCTCAAAACTAGGGAGTGGCTCACTATACAATGATCGTATTCAGACTAGAATCACTCAAGCGGTTGGCCGATGCACACGCGCCAATAGCGATTATTCTGTGGTATGTGTTATAGGAGAGGAATGGATTAGTTATTTACTATCCAAAGATAATCTCAAATATCTACATCCAGAAATCCAAGCTGAGATCGAATTTGGCGATCATAACTCGATAACTTTAGAAGACATACTCGAAAATCTAAAGGCTTTTCATGCGCAAAACAGCGATTGGAGGGTCGCAAATAACGCCATTGTTCAGTTAAGAGATGCAAAGCAGCAGGAGATTCAAGAGGAAGCAAAAGATTTAGAAAAAGCGGTTCAATATGAACTCAAATATATTCGTGCGATTTGGGAAAAGGATTTTTTGACCGCTCACCAATATTCCACTGAAGTCTTGGCTGTTCTCGCCCATCCAAAATTGAAAGGCTATAGAGCTTTTTGGAATTATTTAGCCGGCTCATCGTTACTCCTCGCAAACGCAGCCGGGCACACATCTGATAGCACCAAATCCCAAAACTATTTTGAACAAGCGAAGAAAGCAACTGGAGGGGTGTCGTGGCTCGTTGATTTGGCCAGCTTCTCTAATGTAGAGTCACCAGCTGAAGACGCTTATGATATTGCGCTCACACGCATGATTGAAAGCTTAGAAGCCTCGCTTTGGAAAATGGGTGTCACCCATCCGAAGAAATTTAATCAAAAGCGGGATTCTATTTTGATGAATCTCAATCAAGATAACGCCGACAGTTTTGAAAATGGTCAGCTCGAGTTAGGCCGATTACTAGGGTTTGAATGTGGAAATACAGAACATAATGCGGCCCCAGATCCTTGGTGGGTTATCGATAAAACATGCTGTATTGTCTTCGAAGATCATACTGAATCAACGAATGACCAGCTAGGTGTAAACAAAGCGAGACAGGTTGCTACTCATGACAATTGGATACGAGCCAACGTACAAGGGCTGGATCCGTCAGCTGAAATCATAAAGGTACTGGTAACACCTGCGCAAAAAGAAGTTCATGGCTCATCTGTTCATCTACATGATGTCTATTTGCTAACTCCTGATGAATTTAGGGAGTGGGCTAAACATATATTAACCGTACTTGAATCATTGCGAATCGGGTTATCAAAAGAGGGAGATTTAACTTGGCGCGAAAATGCGAAAAAAGTACTGATCAATAAAGATCTAACCCCAAAATCGATTGCTAAATTTTTGAAAAAACAAAATGCTGCTAATGCAATATCTTCAGCTAATTAAAGATTAGTGGCCCCATAATATTTTTTTCGGGATTTGTTACGTTTAGCATGTGATTGCACTTATCACATTTGGCCAGTTTCAATAAGTATTTGTTTTAATTCATCTAAGAATTTCTCGTGGTGGGGATGAGACTCATATAGCGTTTCCTGAGCTATCTTTATGGCTTGATTGATATACGTGGCCTGCTTGCTAAGGAAGTCCATGACCATTGGACTGACACTAATTAACAGAAAACAAGGGAACATACGAGGTAAGTTCACTGGGCATTCCCTCAAATCGAAAATATGGCACTCTTTTAAAAAAAGCATAAGCTCAGGTGGTATTTACTATGCAAAGTGGACCTAATTGCGAAAATAGAGCGTGTAAATTAGGCTGTTTTTTTAGTTTTCGCCAAGAATTTAGCTTTTTAGGCATTTTATTGCTTAGCACACCTTATTACAAGCGGCTTTTTGATGCCGGGCATTATCCTCTCGCCAGCGTGACCATTTCTTATAAACAAGTTCTTGTGTGATGATCGGTCGGGTGGCGGCCGCAATCTTGTCAATTGCTAATTTCGACTTTATCAGCAGGGGGGATATCAAGAGGAAATTTATTTTCAATCAAATTTTCATTTTCTAGCAGGGCAGGGGAGACCTATGCAAAAAATAAAACTTAGATTGTTAATCAATCTAAGCTTTTGGTATAGTTCTATTGCATAGGCTCCCCCCCGAGGTGATTGGTCAACGCTCGTTGAATCCAGTCACCTCACTAGAAATTCAAATTTTCAGGGGAAAAAGGTCATTTTTTGAGCGCTAAAAATAGCTTACATAACTTAACATTACGAAAGCTGGGAAATGGTTCAAACCTTGTCCGTTGACTTTACACATGACCTTGTGTAACCTTTTGTGTATGGCAACAAATCTCCAAATAGATCAACACTTACTGGAAGAGGCTCAAAGAGTAGGGGGGTTCAAAACAAAGCGCGAGACGGTTAACTCCGCTCTCGATGCCTTTATTCGCTACTATAAACGGCAGCAACTTTTGTTGCTTCAAGATCAGATTGAATATGAGCCAGACTATGATCATAAGGTCGGCCGAAGCAAAAGATAGTGGTTGCCGTAGATACTTCTGTTTTCTCTCTTTACTTGAGGCGTGACAAGCAGCTGCCAAGTGAATAATTAGATTTGTTTCTGGAGCTGTTTGAAAAAGATCAAATCGTGCTGTTGGGATTTGTTTATCAGGAGCTTTTATCGGGTATTCGCCATCAAGAGCAATTTGAAAAGGTATCAAATGCTCTTGATGGTTTTGATATTCAATATGCTGATAAAGTGGATCATCAAACCGCCGCGCAGTATTTCAATATTTGCAGATCTGGGGGAGTGCAGGGATCAAACATAGATTTTTTAATTTGTGCGATGAGCACTAATCGAGGGTATAGCATTCTTTCGCTTGATCAAGATTTTGAAAGTTATGCTAAGCATCTACCGATCAAACTTTTGAAGCCAAGATAGGACAAATTTTAAAATCAAAAATCAGCTAAAAAAGCCGATTTTTATGGCTTTTCTCAATTCAAATATTTTATACTTATTTGAATTGAAGCGGTTTTTAAGCTACGAGTCAATGTCGTAACCGTACGTTTTTATACGCTTGGGAGTTGAGATTTCAACTGAACTCCTGTTAAATTAAACTATAAAAACTTGTATTTTTAGCAGATCGCCCTGGAATCGATCAAAACCCAACATAAAAGCGTGAAAAATCAGACGTATCACGTATTTGGTCTTTCATGTGGCACGATTCTGCCGTATTCCAAATTTGGGCCATAATGCCCCGCTTTTAAGTTTTAGGAGCGTTATCGAATAACCTATAAATTCCTAGAAATAGAAGCCACAGCAAGGTTAATCCCACAAACCACAAGATCAAATTCTGTATAAAGCCAATTTGGTTAAAAACACATGCTCCGCCTCCAAAGCAATCAATGTAGCCAAGGGGCCAACCTCGCGTAATGTAGGCTGGACCGCTCTGCATTGCGGTCATAAGAGGGTTCACCTCGTTCGGCCGAAACATTGAAACCATACTGCCCGTGATACTTGCTGTAATGAGCAAGGCGATCTGAGTCTGGGGATGACTGCGCCATGTGCCTGCTTTCCAAATGTTCGTTTTCTTTTTTCTTCGTGTCCTCACAGAAATCTCCTTTGAAAAGAAACCGCTTGTATTCTGTTCATGGTTTCTTCAATTGCGGCTAAAAAGATTTTACTGAGTATGGCAGTGTACACAATACTGATTGTCAAATGTATCAAAAGCTAGAGAAGGAGCAGTGAATCAGAGAAGCTGCTAATTTAGAGGTGTGGCTCGCTTCCGGAATAGATGATCACCGAAATGCCGAAAAACGATTTGATCATTACTTAGGCTGTTATCTCAGGGATATCGCTTTTGTTTTGACAGCCAGTGACTAAATTATGGTTGAATCAGAGGTTTTGTCTAGGACGATGTGAATTGACACAATGAGCTGTAACTGTAAGCAAAAAACGTGTTTAAGCTTTAAAATTGCATCTCTTTGGCAGTGTGAGACAATCAAAAAATGGCTAGTTTTGAGTTTCAATTGTTAACAACCAAAATTTTGCCGCCTCGTTCCCCTCGCTTTCTGCTCCGGCGCAATCGCTTGCTAAATCTGTTTGAAGATTCGGCCGCCTATCCACTAACCATTCTGTGTGCTGGCCCCGGATACGGAAAAAGCACAGCTCTTTCCTCGCTTGTTGATGATGGTATGCCCACAGCGTGGCTCACACTTGAGGCAGTTGATAAGTCGGCCGTACGCTTTGTCACATACCTGAGCTACAGCTTTAGTCGCATTTCAGAAAGTTTGGTACAGAGAGCCTATGCCCTGCTGGAAGAACAGCCCTTAAACGATTACACAACCATTCTGGACGGCTGTTTAAACGGGATTGCTGATTTCAAGGCACCGATCCGGCTTATCATTGATGATGTTCAGTGGCTTTCTGACAGGCCGGAATTACTGGCGCTTCTCGATTATTTTATTGTGCATAGTCCCCCTAATTTGAGCATCATTCTGGCCACAAGGAATCCGATACAGCTAACAAGTTTGATCAATCAGCGATTGCAGGGGAATGTGCTTGAAATCGATCAGCGTAGGTTAGCCTTTACACCGTCCGAAATTGAGCAGTTGTTTTTAGATTGCTACGATCAGCCCTTAAGCCCTCAACAGGCGCAAAATCTTTTTAAACGGACGGAAGGATGGCCAATCGTCTGCTCGCTGATCTACCAGCAGCTGCTGCAGGGGACAGAGATCAATACCGCCATTAGCACGCTGAGTCTGACAGAAAGTGATCTGGTCCACTTTTTAACCCAACAGCTGCTCGATCAATTCCCGGCCGATGTGCGCCACTTTCTGCAAATGACTTCGGTGCTGCAAACCTTAGACACCGCTGCATGTAACGCCGTTTGTGATATTTCAACCAGCCAATACATACTGAATGAGCTTAAAAATCGAAGCCAGATTGTAACTGCGTTGGATGGAGATCGGCTCCGCTACCATCATTTGATCCGGGATATTCTTTATCACAAATTGACGGCCGAAGATCGTGTTCTTGCTCACCAGAAAGCCGGAGCGTTTGCCCAAGATCAGGGTCAAATTGAACAAGCCATTGAACATTTTGTAGCGGCCAAAGCTTTTACAAAAGCGGCTCCTCTGCTAGAAGAGTTTGGATGGGAGCTCATCATGAGCGGCCGACTCAGTGATACTGCCGCATGGATTGGAATCCTGCCTCCGCATGAGCTAACTCAGCGGCCAAACCTCTTACTACAACTTGGGGATATTGCTAGGTTAGAGAGCCGATACGAGCCAGCCTTAGGGTGGTATCAGCAGGCAGAGCAAATATATAAAATTCAAGACAACCGCTTGGGGATGAGCAAGGCACTAAGAGGGCAAGCAAGGATCTACTTAGACACCGTGCGCCCCAGTCACGCTGAAGAGATTCTGCAAAAAGCGCTCCAGCTTTTAGACGGTCAGGCCGACCGTGAAAGTCAGGCTCGCTTACTTGATCTGATGGCTGAGAATTTACTCAACCAAGGGAAAATCAGTGAAGCACACAGCTATCAGCAGCAGGCTCAGCAGTTGCGGCATGAAGGGCCTAGTTCGGCCGACTTGCCTGTTCGGCTGATGCTGCGCACCGGCCGATTGGCAGAGGCCAAAATCATTCTAGAGCAGCGTGCCAAAGACGAACGAACGGACCCTGTTTTGCGGCCGCGAGCCCACCGGGAAACACTCCTCATCCTTTCACTCATCCATGCTATGTTGGGCGACCATGAAGAAGCGGCGGAACGAGCGGCCGAAGGAACTAAGCGGGCTGAATCGCTTAATTCTCCGTTTACCCTTTCTGTTGGATACATGCGTCAAGGCGCAGCGTTGCTGCTGCAAAAAGACGAAGCGGGTTATACAGCCGCGCAGGCCTACTTTGACCAGGCCATCACCAAAAGTCAGCAGCTTAACTTGCCGCGCTTGAGGGTTGAGGCGATGTGGGGAATGACGCAGATTTATGGCTTTCAGGGGAATCTAGTCGCCGCACAAAGCGCGGCCGATCAAGGGGTTGCGATTGCAAGATCTGAAGGGGATGAGTGGATTGCGGCACTTATCGAACTAACGCTGGGTGCAAGTTACGTACTGGCTGGTGAATTTGATTCAGCCGCGACCTATCTGCAGCTTGCCGGCCGACATGCGGTTGAATGTGGTGATTATCACGTAGTAACCCTTGCTCGGCTGTGGCAAACCATCATGTGGTACAAGCAGCCGGATCCAATCCGGTTTGAGCGCGATCTGTCTGAACTGCTTCGGTTGGTGGGTGAACATGACTATGACTTCTTATTCCTAAACCGCACTTTGCTAGGGCCGCCAGATCCGTCTATTTTGATTCCACTTCTTGTAGTGGCCCGCGAGTCTGAAATCCAAGTGGATCTTGCTCAGCGGATTTTATATAAGCTTAACTTAAACGGCATCAGCCACCATCCGGGGTACAAGCTAAGAATCTTTACTTTCGGTGGCTTGAACATATTCCGTGGCGAAGAAGAGGTGAAGTGGAGCCGTCAATCGGCCAAAGAGCTTTTTCAGCTGCTGATCACTGAAAGGGGACGCTTGCTCCATCGGGAAGAGATTATGGGATTGCTGTGGGGAGACGCGGCCGAAGCGGAGGCTTCACGACATTTCAAAACCGCATACTCTGCGCTGTGTCGTGAGCTAGAGCCCAACCGGCGCAGAAACAGCCCCAGCGCCTACATCTTGAGAGATGGCAGCAGTTACGGCATTCGTCAGCCGGTCGATTTGTGGCTAGACAGCCAGCAGTTTGATCACGCAGTCTCTGCGGGTGAACATGCCACCGACTTGGCTGACAAAATCAAGTGGTTTAAAAGTGCTCTAGCCTTGTTTGAGGGAGAGTATTTGGCAGACGCTCCTTATACCGAATGGTTGATGCAGGAACGCTGGCGGCTCCATAATCGATATTTGCGTGCGGCCGAACAGCTTGCAGGGCTGCAGCAGACCGCGGCTGACTGGCATGGATTAATTTCTACTGCCGACCAAATGCTGGTCGTGGATAACTGTTGGGAACCTGCGTACCGTTTTCAGATGGTGGCCAACGCTCGTTTAGCCAACCTAACAGAAGTTCTTCATATCTATCAGAGATGTGTGAGCACCATGCAGAGCCACTTGGGCCTAAATCCTTCAGAAGCAACTGAGATACTAAAAAGACAGTTGCTGACACCACCAACCATCAATCCAAATTTAGGCCAGTTTAGCGCTTACAACAATAGCCAATCATAATGTTGCAACTTTTGTGCAACTTTTCATTCTAGACTCCATTTCATTGGGCAGTTTGTCCATATACTGCAATTAGGCCAACCGCGAAAAGTAAATAGATTTCGTTTGAAAAAATAGCGGGTGGTTCAAGCGAAAGCCAAATTTCTATTGGAGCTAATCCAAATAAAACCACGGCTTTTGCCTTAATAACCAGATAATTTGGAGGAAAAATGTCATCTATTCCTACGATTCCGGGAATCGCCTCAGCCATGATTCAAACCGATCGGATCAATCAGCACGTGCTTATGACCGAAGGTGAAGGGACGCCCGTTATTTTTATCCATGGCAACTGCTCATCTGCTACTTTTTGGGAAGAGACCATGCTTAGACTCCCGGATGGATTTATCGGGATTGCCCCTGACCAGCGCGGGTACGGAGATACGGAACCGATTGTGATTGATGCAACACAGGGCTTAGACGACATGGCAGCCGACATTTTGGCACTTGCAGACAAGATGGGGCACGAGCATTTTCATCTTGTAGGGCACAGCATGGGCGGAAACGTTGTTATGAAAATGGCACTGATGGCTCCCACAAAAATTTTGTCAATGACACTCGCTGCCCCCGGCTCACCGTACGGCTACAGCGGCAGCAAAGGGGCCAACGGTGAGACAGTTTTCGAAGACGGTGCTCCGGCCGGTGGTGGCGCAGGTAACCCAGATTTTGTGCGTATGATCGCTGAAAAAGAGCGGGGAGACAGTGATCAGATGGCACCGCGAAACGTCATGAGGGCTTTCTACTATAAGCCACCTTTTGTTCCTGAGCGGGAAGAAGAACTACTGAGTTCACTACTTTCAACCAAAACCGGTGATGATCACTATCCGGGCAACTTCACACCGTCAGACAATTGGCCGGGCGTTGCCCCGGGAACCACAGGGATCCTCAATGCCTTGTCCCGAAAATACTACGACGCCAGCGGCATCGCTGATCTAGATTCAAAGCCGCCGGTCCTGTGGATACGAGGGGCTGACGACATGATTGTAGCTGATAACGCCATGTTTGATGTTGCTGCATTGGGCGCGATGGGAGCCATTCCGGGACACCCCGGTGTAGACGTGTGTCCACCCCAACCGATGGTTGAGCAAACCCGTGCTGTTTTAGAGCAGTATGCGGAGAACGGTGGTGAGTACAAAGAAGTGGTTTTGGCAGAGACTGGTCACACTCCCTACATTGAAAAACCAGAGGAATTTGATCAGCATTTCCACACCTTATTGGGTTAATCAACAAGCTGGCTTGATAAAGACCTTTCAGGTTTTTTGAAAAGAACTCGTTTTTCAGATAAATCAAAAACCTGAAAGGTCTGGAGCACGCAATATAAATCATCTAAATTAACGATGGAAACTCTTTCCCAACCAGATCAACTTCCTGGCATCGTGAGCGTGGGTACATGGCTGCCGCAGTCTGTCATGGAGGCGGCCGATATCGCAGCTGAAACCGGACTGCCGGAGTGGGTCATCAAAGAAAAAATGGGGATCACACGCAAGCATGTGGCTGACCCAGATGTCCACCCAAATGAGATGGCCTTCTATGCGGCACAAGATTGTTTGAGCCAAACTGATATTGATCCGGCCGAAATTGATGTGGTGCTGTGCACAACGGAAGAGTGGCGTGAATATCTCTGCTGGACAACCGGCATCGATCTGGCTTACCAGTTGGGTGCCACCAACGCTTGGGCGTTAGACATTCACGCTCGCTGTGTGTCAACCGTTTCTGCGCTCAAATTGGCCAAGAGCCTCATGCTTTCTGACCCAGAGATTGACACGATCTTAATCGCGGGTGGCTACCGACTTTCTGACTTGATCAATTTCCAGAATAAGCACACATCGTTCATGTGGAACATTGGGACTGGAGCGGGCGCACTGCTGCTACGCAGAGGGTACAGCCGGAATGTGCTGCTAGGCACCCATCAAATTGCAGACGGGTACATGAGCCGACACGTGGTTTTACCCGCCAGTGGTACGGTTCAGTTTCCTAATGATGAAGCGGTGTCTAACAAAGGTTTTTTCTTTGATCTAGTTGAGCCTGAACTCATGAAAAACCGACTTAATGAAGTTTCAATGAGCAACTGGCTAAGCTGCGTTGATGAGGCTTTGCGCAGAAGCGGAATCCGGCCGGAAGGCGGTCATTACTCGCGGGAAGATATCGATTTTCTGAACTGTCTGCTGATTAAACCCTCTGCATACAACCAGATGCTCAGTGCACTTGGATTAACGCCTAGACAAGGGGTTTATCTGGGCCACATCGGCCATATCGGGGAGCAAGACATGATGTTCGGTATTCAGGAAGGATTGGCTCAAGAAAGATTAAAAGATGGCGACCTGATGGCAGTGGTTGCGGCCGGGATCGGATATGTGTGGGGCGCCGCAATTGTCCAGTGGGGTGATTATGTTTATTCCAAATAAAGAAGATGAAAAGAACAAATTAGAAAAGCCGGGGGTAGACAGCTACTACCTGTATGGATGGGAGCAAAGTTACTTCACCCGCAAGCTTGAAGCTGCTCTGATCTTTTATGGGGCTGATTTTCAGCTGCGGCCAAAAACGCTCGAAAACCGGCGAGAGGTCCAGCTTCGTTCGGGGACCCATCAGGTTCCTGTCTTGCATACACCAGAAAATTGGATGATTGCAGATACAACGCCAATTATCCGTATGTTGGACGATCGCTTTCCTGGTCGTGCTCAATTCCCCGATGGAGAGCTAGGTGTCTTGGTCCACCTGATAGAAGAGTACTTTGATGAATGGATCGCCCGCACCAGCGTTCACTGGCGCTGGAACTATCCTGAAAATTATGAGCTTTTGTCCATGAGCGCGGCCGATGGTGACCCAGAAATTGCAGCTCAAATTGTTAATTGGGGGGTGCGGGTTTGCCGCGCTACAGGTGTTTCTTCAGAGATCCAGCAGCAGGAAGCTGAGAATGAATACCATCGGATTATGGAAGCGGCCGAAGCGCAGCTACAAGAAACCAATTATCTGTTGGGCGACCGGCCAACCGCAGCAGACGCCATTTTTTTAGGTGGTTTACGGGCTCACTTTAATTTTGATCCTGCCCCGCGAAAAGCGGTTCATGATCGCTACCCGGTGACGATCGCTTGGTGCGAGCAAGGTGCCGACCAATGGGATGGCAGCGGTGAACTAGCCCCGTTCCCGGAATCGACCCCCTTTGCCCAATTTATGCTGAAAGAGATGGAATCTACTTATCAGCGATTTGCGCTGAGCAATCGAAACGCCCTGCTAAACAAGCAAAAGGCGTTTGTGATCAATGTCTACGGGGAGGAGGTCAGCTACTTGGCTCGGCCTTACATCGAGCAATCGCGCCAAATGATTGTGAAGCGCGTTCAGGAATTACCGGACAGACACAAAGAAAAGGTAACCGCTTGGCTGGAGGCCAATGGGTTGCTGGATCTTATTCAGGAATAGATTAAAAGACGCAAAACAATACCAAGCAGATGCGATGTCATGCTGAATAGATAGTGGGTCGTGAAACCCTATTGCATCGGAGGATAGGAAATGAGGTTGAAGGATAAAGTGGCGCTAATTACCGGTGGTGCGGCCGGGATTGGAAAAGCCACTGCGGAAAAATTTGTGGCCGAGGGTGCCATGGTTGTGCTGTGTGACCTTAACGAAGAAGCTGGTCACAGTACGGTTGAGGAACTGGGTAAGCGCGCCACGTTCCACAAGGTCAATACAGCCGACCGTCAGGCGGTGCAAGACTGGGTTGACGGTGCACAGACGGTCTTCGGCCGGATCGATGTTTTGATCAACAATGCAGGCATCACACGAGATGCCACTTTGGTTAAAGTTAAAGACGGACAGCTGGTCAAACAGATGAGCGAAGAAGATTTTGATTTGGTTATCAACGTCAACCTGAAAGGGGTCTTTAACTGCACCCAAGCGGTTGCACCCATCATGATCAATCAAGGCTCAGGAGTGATTCTAAACGCCAGCTCCATTGTGGGAGTTGATGGGAACTTTGGGCAAACGAACTATGTGGCTACCAAATCAGGTGTGATTGGGATGACCAAGGTATGGGCCAGAGAGCTAGGTCGCTACGGCATTCGGGTCAACGCCATCGCCCCCGGATTCACGATGACCGATATGGTGGCCAAGATGCCGTCTAAAGTCATTGAAGGGATGCAGGCGCGTGTCCCTCTGGGTCGTTTAGGGCAGCCAGAAGATATTGCCAATGCCTATGCATTTATGGCCAGCGATGAAGCCAGCTATGTCACCAGTCAAGTTCTACGCGTTGACGGCGGTATTGTGATTGGTACTTGATTGATATGAACGCTGTTGAACTTTTAACCCATCGAGCACGGCTGACGCCAGAAGAAGAAGCGCTTGTTGAAGTCGCGACCGGCCGTCGGTTCACGTTTGCGCAGATCAATCAGCGTGCTTGCCAAACGGCTCACTGGTTACTCTCAATGGGTGTTGCATACGGAGACCGTGTCTCAATTTTAGGTCACAACAGCATCGCCTATGTTGATCTGTTTTTTGCGTGCGGCAAGATCGGGGCGATTTTTACCCCGCTTAATTGGCGCTTGACGGCCGATGAATTGGCTTGGATCTTGAACAATTGTGAGTCAAAAGTTTTGGTCGTGGAGCCTGAATTTGAGGATGTTGCTCAGCAGTTGGCGAGCCTGACAACAGTACAAAGCACTGTCACTCGCCACACGTTTGACCAAGCCATCGCGGCAGCAGCCACGGCAGAACCGGCCGCTCCAGATCAACTTAATGGTGAATCGATTCACGCCATTTTGTACACCAGCGGCACCACCGGCCGACCCAAGGGGGCACTAATCCCGCATCGTCAGGTGCTGTGGAACGCCATCGCCACCGCAACCAGCTGGGAGCTGACGGCGGCCGACTGCGCTCCAATCTTGACACCGATGTTCCACGCAGGCGGGCTGTTTGTCTTTTTGACCCCGCTGATCTATGCCGGGGGCAAGGTGCTGATCACCAAAGAGTTTGACTTAGTGGGATCAATCGATCTGATTCTGCAAGAAAAATGCACGGTCGTTTTGGGGGTTCCAACCATTTTCCAGATGTGGCTCGATGGCAATATCACCCAGTCGGCCAATCTTTCATCTGTGCGTTACTTCATCAGCGGCGGCGCCCCTTGCCCCATTCCACTTATCCACCGCTGGCGTGAAACTACGGGCATTGCGCTCCGGCAGGGATACGGGATGAGCGAAGTGGGGGTGAATTGCTTCTCAATGAGCAACGCTGAATCAATCAGCAAAGCGGGCAGTGTCGGCCGCCCGATCTTTCATCTCAACGCACAAATTATGGATGGAGAGGGCAATCAACTGCCACAGGGTGAGACCGGAGAACTGGTGTTCAAAGGGCCTCAGGTTTGTGCCGGATACCTCAATAATCCAGAGGCGACGTCCAAAACGATTGTAGATGACTGGTTTCGTACTGGGGACATGGCCCGCATCGATGAAGATGGCTTTGTCCAGATCGTCGGCCGCTTCAAAGACATGTTGATTAGCGGGGGAGAAAACGTCTATGCGGCCGAAGTTGAGTCAGCTCTCATGAGCCATTCGGCCGTTCAACTATGCGCCTTGGTAGGCAAACCGGATGACAAATGGGGCGAAGTGGGTGTGATGTTTGTGGTACTCGAGCCGGACCATGCATTAACACCGGCTGATGTGCTCATTGAATACTGCCAGCAAAAATTGGCCCGCTTTAAGGTGCCCAAAGAAATCATATTTTTAGATGAACTCCCTCACTCACCCTATGGGAAAGTGGAAAAGATAAAGTTGAAGAAAATGTACATTGATCAGGCATGAGGTTTGGAAACAAATCTGTGCGTTAGAAGGAGAAGATCATGAATGTTCGCAAATTTTTAATCATGCTGGGCCTTGTGCTTGCATTAAGTTTGGTAGCCGCCTGTGGGGGCGAAGCACCTGCTGAACCAGCAGAGGAAGCCGCCTCAACTAGCGTTGAGGTGGAGGAAGAATCTGAACCTGCCGAAGAAGAAATGGAAATGGTGGAGGACTCAGCCGATGCCGAGATGGAAGAAGAAGCCATGATGGATGGCTTGACTTGTGGAGAGCCCATCAAAATCGGTCTGATCACGGACGAAACCGGCTCCTTAGCCATTTACGGTGCGCACATGCTGCGCGGCTTCCCGCTAGGGATGGAGTACGCCACCGGTTCAGCCCCAGCCGAAGGGGATGGATTCACCAGTTACATGATGGAAAACTGTGAGTTTCAAATCTTTGTGCGGGACGATCAGAGCAATCCTGAAAATACCGCCACGGTCGGCCGTGAATTGATCGAGGTCGAAGGGGTTGACATCATCGTGGGTACGGTCAGCTCTGGTACGACCGCCACACTACAAGAGCTGGCGCGGGAGAATGACGTGATCCACATCGCTGCCCCGGCCGCAGCCAATGACCTCACCGGTTCTACTTTTACTGAAAACTCGTTCCGGGTAAGCCGCAATAACTACCAAGACGCGGTTAACATCTGTGAATATTTGACCCAAGAATTTGGCACCTTTGTCCAGATCGCGCCGGACTATAGCTTTGGCTATGGTGGTGCGACCGCGTTCCGCGACGCCTGCACGCTGTTTGGTGGTGAGTTTGTGGCTGATGACATTTTTGCTCCTGCCGATACCACCGAATTTACCCCGTACATGGAACAAGTTTTAGATGCTGAAGCTGACGCGTTTTTGGTCACTTGGGCCGGTGGCGGCTTTGTGCCTCTACTCCAAGCAGCCACCGATTTGGGCGTACTCGATCAATCTGTGCTGGCGGCCGGATATGTGGATAACGTGGTGATGCCCGCCTTCTTCAGCAACGCCATCGGCAGCACGAGCGGAATCTTGTACCACTACACACTGCTTGACAATCCGATCAACGATTTCTTGGTTGAGCGGGTACAGTCAGACTTTGGCACCTTCCCAGACCTGTTTGATGCGGACGCGATGAACGCAGCGATCATGGTTGTGGAAGCGGTGAAAGCCACTGAGGGCAGTGCTGATGCTGCAGACCTGCGTAGCGCGATGGAAGGGATGAGCTTTGAAGGGCCTAAGGGATTGATCGAAATCCGGCCGGAAGATCACGTTGCCATCCAAGATATGTACATCGTGGAGCTTCTGAATGTAGATGATCCAGAATTTAAGTACTTTGAGCTGGTTGATACCAATCGGCCGAACGTGCCTTGTTTGCTGCCTGAAGATTTGCAAGACCGCTGTGGAGATTTACCGATAGGTGTCTTGGGCTCACTCGAGAACATGGAGAGCAGCAGTGATGAAAGCGAAGAGATGATGATGGCGGCAGCCTGCGAAGAGCCGGTCAAGATCGGCCTGATCACAGACGTCACCGGCTCACTGGCCATTTATGGTGCACACGTGCTGCGCGGCTTCCCGATTGGGCTTGAATATGTGACAGAATCTCTTGAGCAGGTTAACGAAACAGAATGGACCGCCATGCTGGATGATTGTCCGCTTGAAATCTACTTGCGCGACGATCAAAGCAATCCTGAAAATACCGCCACAGTCGGCCGCGAACTGATTGAAGAAGTTGGTGTGGACATCATTGTGGGTACGGTCAGCTCCGGTGCCACAGCCACGCTGCAAGAGCTGGCGCGTGAGAACGACATCATTCATATCGCTGCCCCGGCCGCTGCTAATGACCTGACCGGTGCCACCTTTAACGAAAATTCATTCCGGGTAAGCCGTAACAACTATCAAGATGCGGTCAACATCTGTGAATATTTGACGACGCAGTACAGCACCTTTGTACAGATTGCGCCTGACTACAGTTTTGGTCAAGGTAGTGCGTTTGCCTTCCGTGATGCATGTACCCAGTTTGGTGGTGAATTTGTGTCCGATGATATCTTCGCACCGGCCGATACGACAGACTTTACCAGCTACATGGACGGTGTTTTAGACGCGGTTGACGGTGGTGCAGAGGCATTTATCGTGACCTGGGCCGGTGGTGGCTTTGTTCCGCTATTGCAGGCTGCGGTTGATGCTGGCGTGACCGACGAAGTACCGTTGGCGGCCGGATACGTGGACAACATCGTGATGCCTGCCTTCTTTAGCAACGCGATCGGCAGCACCAGTGGTATCCTCTATCACTACACCTTGGTCGACAACCCCATCAATGATTATCTAGTCGAGCAGTCTACGGCTCAATTTGGCACACCGCCCGACCTGTTTGACGCAGATGCGATGAACGCAGCGATTATGATCGCTGAAGCATTGCGCGCCACGGGTGGTGATGCTAGCGCAGAAGCGCTGATCGGTGCGATGGAAGGGATGAGTTTTGAAGGGCCAAAGGGATTGATTGAAATCCGGCCGGAAGATCATGTCGCCATCCAAGATATGTACATCGCGACGCTCCTGAACGTGGATGATCCAGAATTTAAATACTATGAATTTGTAGAAACCAATCGGCCGGACGTGCCTTGTTTGTTGCCAGAAGATCTGCAAGATCGCTGTGGAGATTTGCCTGTTGGCTCGCTATCAGGTGAATAGATTAGATTAAGCAGTAGAGGTCGACGACGTCGGGGCAAAAATGGATCGGAGCTCCAATGCCCACAACGATGTCGTCGCCCCCTACACAAGGTGCTTGAATGTTCATTCTTGAAACAAAAAATGTCTCAAAACAGTTTGGTGCGTTGGTCGCTGTAGACGATGTTTCTGTTCAGGTTGAACAGGGGACGTTGCACAGCATCATCGGCCCCAACGGTGCTGGTAAAACTACCTTTTTCAATGTGCTTAGCGGCAATTTAAAGCCATCAGCCGGGCAGATTTTTTACAAAGGTGAAGACATTACCCTGCTGCCTGTCCATCAAACCATTCACAAGGGGATCGGCCGCTCGTTTCAGATTACCAATCTGTTCCCGAAATTAACGGTGCTAGAAAACGTGCGGCTCGCCACCCAATCAACCGGCAACGACAATTTTCGTTTGTTTACCCCCATTCGGCGGCTAAAACAGTATACCGAACGGGCCGAAGCAATTATTGCGCAGGTGGGATTGACCCCAAACATGCATCAGTTGGCCAATACGCTGCCTCACGGTGCTCAACGCAAACTAGAGCTGGCGATGATTTTGGCCCCTGATCCTGAGTTGCTGCTGTTGGATGAACCCACGGCCGGAATGGCGTCTGAGCAGGTGCCAGAGCTGATGGCCTTAATCCGCACCATCCAAGAAGAGGGGAACAAGACGATCATGCTGGTGGAACACAACATGAATGTGGTGATGTCGGTTAGCGACAAAATTACTGTGATGCACCAAGGGGCGGTTTTGGCAGAAGGAACCCCGGCCGACATTTCAAACAATGAAGCGGTGCAGACCGCGTATTTGGGCGGCTTATACGAGCTGTAATCACTATGAACCGATTAATTGAAGTCGAATCTATTCATACCTACATCGGTCAATATCACATTCTTGAGGGGGTGTCGCTCGGTGTGTCTAAAGGGGAAATTTTGGCCCTACTGGGTCGAAATGGAGCGGGTAAAACGACCACGCTCAAAACGATTTTAGGCTTGACCCCACCTAGCGAAGGGAAAGTGATTTTTAACAACATGCCGATTCACGGGCTGCGGCCGTACGACATCGCCGCGATGGGAATTGGGTTTGTTCCAGAGCACCGGGCGATTTTTCGCGATCTATCCGTGCTTGAAAATCTAAAGCTGGCCGAACGCAAATCGGGTGATTTTGATCGTAAAGAACAGTTTATCTTTAATCTGTTTCCCGACCTAAAGCGACTCATTAAACTGCCCGGCACCAGTCTTTCAGGCGGACAACAGCAGATGTTAGCGGTCGCCCGGGCGATGGTACCGGACAACCAACTGCTTCTCATCGATGAACCCAGTGAGGGGTTAGCACCGGTCATCATTGAACAAATGATGGAAGCGATTCGGGAGCTATCGGCCGATACGACCGTCATTTTGGTCGAGCAAAACTTCTTGGTCGCCAGCCAATTGGCCAAGCGGTACATCATCATCGATGAAGGGCATTCTGTGCTTGAGGGACAGATGGTGGAATTGAAAGAAGACAAAGAGACGATTCAAAAATATTTGGGAGCAGCCTAAAAAGACCGGACCGGTTTTAGGAAAAAAACATGGAAGCATTGAAGAAAAACCGAACTCAACTTATCACGTTGGCTGTATTAGCTTTTTTGTTTTTCACTGCCATTCAGGGGATGGAAACAAAAGATTGGGTGATCACCGTTTTGCGTGGTTTATCGGTGGGGGCTGTCACGTTTTTAGTGGCCTCAGGCCTGTCTTTGATTTTGGGCCTGATGGATGTGCTCAACTTGGCACACGGTGAGATGTTTATGGTTGGGGCATACGTCGGCTGGACCGTTTTTGTCCGGCCGGACACCGTTGTGGATGTGATCCCACCTCTGGCTCTGCTCTGCGTTGGGCTGTTTTTAATCCCGGTGTGGCGGGTGCTTTGGGCCAGATGGGCAAACACAGAATGGAAGCATTGGGCGATACCGGCCGGTGTTCTGTTGGTGGGATTAGCCATTCTCAGCCAAACGATGACCCGATTTCCCATCACCATTTGGGACCCGGAACAATTTGCTATCAGCCCCGGCACGTTTGCCCTTTCCGCCAGTCAGGGGAACCTACAAATTCCGGCCGCCGTTGTGTTTGAAAGCAGCGCAATCGTTGCCATTATTGGAACCCTTTTAGGCGGTATGCTGGTCGGGCTGGCCATTACCATTTTCCAAATGCAGCAGCAAAGCGGCATGGTCTCTCCAACCATCCCCAGTCAACCCTTGATCATTGCTGGTTCCGTTGGTTTGTTTGGATTGCTTGTCCACTGGCTTAATACCCCTGTCACGAATCTCATCGTTAACATGCCGAACACCGGCCGCTTTTTCTTGGCGATGCTCGTTGCGACCCTAGTCGGGGGTGCAATCGGCTGGCTTATCGAGCGGTCGCTGATCCGGCCACTGTATGATCGGCCGATTTATCAGCTTATGCTTACGCTGGGTTTGGCCTTTATCAGTGTGGAAATTGTGCGCGCCATTTGGGGACGGCCGGAATTTACAATGCCCAAGCCGGACATCTTTACCGGCTCTGGCGACTTTTGCCCCGCTACCAACATTGGGGACTTAATCGCCTACAACTGCTCAACCATTTTGCTGTTTGACGGCCGTATTCGGACCTATAACGAGGTATTCGTGATTGCGGTTGGTGTGGTTGTGCTTATCGCCGTGTGGATTCTGCTCCAGCGCACCCGCATCGGTATGATCATCCGGGCCGGGGTTCAAGACAGTGAAATGGTCGAAGCACTGGGCATCAATGTGCGGCAGGTGTTCACCTTTGTATTTGCTTTGGGAGTGGCGCTGGCGACGCTTGGCGGCGTTCTCGCGGCCCCATCGATGGGACTCAGTACGGCAATGGGCGGTCAGCTTCTACTGCTGGCTTTGATCGCACTCGCCATTGGTGGTTTGACCAGCTTCCCGGGGGCAGCGGCCGGGGCAGTTCTGGTTGGTCTGCTGCAGCAATTTTTAATCAAATATGGCCAGATCGGCATTGACCTGCCGTTCTTGGCTGAGCCGTTTAAACCATCGCCACCGCTTGTACCTAGTTCAACCGTTATGCTGATGGTGATTATTTTGTTGGTGCTGCCCAACGGATTGTTCGGCCGGAACGAAGGGTAAATAAACATGAATTTAGACGCATTTAAAGACAATCGTTCAGCCATTCTCCTTTTTGCCGTTATGCTGATCTTCCCGTTTGCGGTTGCCATCGCTGATGGACAATCAATTAGCGGCATGCTCGCAAGCGAGACGGGAAACGCTAAATTTTTACAGGGGCTTATGATCGAGGTTTTTATCCTCGCCATTTATGCCATCAGCTATGATTTGGTGTTGGGTGTGACCGGCTTACTTTCGTTCGGCCACGCCATGTTTTACGCGGCCGGGGCTTACTACACCGGTATCGCATTTAAGACGTTTGGCTGGGGGATTTTTCCCACGCTCATGGGTTTGATCGTGGTCGGCATTCTGTTTGCTCTGCTCGTGGGATTGGTTCTGCCAAGGGTAAAGGGGATCACCTTTGCGCTGGTTACACTGGGAATGGCTTCTGTTTTTCACATCATTGTGCAGGCAAGTGAATTTGCTGAATGGACCGGATCAGATGTCGGGTTGCAGGGGGTAATTGTGCCGGACTTTTTGAATACGACCGATCATCGCTTTAGGCTGTACTTGATCACGCTGACCGCAACGCTGCTCATCTATTTGGCTTACAAACGCTTTGTCGATTCGCCAACAGGGCGAGTGTGCGTCGCCATCCGTGAAAACGAAGATCGGGCGCTGATGCTGGGGTTCAATACGCTCTACTACAAGCTGATTGCCCTAGGCATCGCCTCAATTACGGCCGCGTTTGCCGGATTCTTGCATACGGTTCATCAGCCAATTGTTAGTCCTAACGTGGCTAGCTTGGGCTGGACCGTTGCTGCGCTGCTCATCATTTTGATGGGTGGTGTCGGGACCCTGAGCGGAGCGATTTTGGGCGCCGCCCTTTACCGTCTGCTCGAATATTTTCTTGATCGCTGGTTTGGCGAAGCGGCAAGCACACTGCTCGGAATTATTTATATAGGGTTAGTTCTCTTTTTGCCGTTTGGGTTGGTTGGTACATGGCGGGTTAAACTGGCTGAATGGAGGGCAAGATCAGAAAGAAAGGGAAAGCTCGCCAGTGCATGAATTCAGATTTTCTAGGATCTATTTGGAGGAGATATACACTCCTCCAATATTTTGTAGTTATTTGAGTTAAATAATCTTTGCGAAGTAGGGCAGGGGAGCGGGCAGA
>JBCCSO010000007.1:0-28324 GCA_039199965.1 Chloroflexota bacterium
GTTGCTTTGTTGTTCAAGAATCTCGCCCTCAGAACTGGGTATTTAATAACATCGATAATTTTTTCTAAATTATTCAAGTGAGAGCGGATTCCTTGCGTCCCATCCATTTGATAACTTAAGCTGATAAAGCTCATATAAACCTCAAGAAAGTCTCTTTCAAATTCAATGTATGAAGCCGCTTGAATCTGATCAAAAGGTTGATTTAATGTTGAGTCATCTTCTGGCAGAGGAAACAATTTATTTATGAACGCATCACTTAAAGATAAACCATCTTGGAAAAAACCGCTGCTTAACCAGTATCGAGACATTGCGGTGAAACCTTTTGTAAAGGCTTCGAGTTCATCCTGATTCAGCATCTGCTCCAATATGAGGCGTATGCCTTTTTGCTCCATTTCTAAATGCTTGAAATTTTCACTATTTCGAACTGCAAAGTTGAGATAGTAATCGGCGATCTTTACTTTTGCTTCGTTCGCTTCGTTTGCTGGAGATAAGCGCCGTAAGCTAAATTGGATGTTTGGCTGAAACTCCCATTTAGTTGGCAGGTTCTTTTGTTTGCGCTCTGGTTCTATTGAAAGTATGAGCTTGTTGTTTTCAAGTGGCTTAAGATAATGCGACTTAACTTCACCAAAAGGAGCGAATGCTGCGGCCGCTTCCAAGGTAAAACTATTTGTCGGCATCCAGCAAATGCCTCTAGCAAAACGCTTTTGCACATCACTTAGTAACTTGTATTTTTCAAGAACTGTCTGATCGCTGGCAAAAAAGGGATCAAAAATCTCTGCATGAGTCTGATGTGGATTATTCTTTAACTGTTGAACTATGTCTTCTGGGAGAATACTAGCATTCCGTGCGAATTGTTGAGCATACTCATCTATGTGTTTGGGCGTTTGCCCTAATAGAGCCGATAGTTGAATCAGGTGAGCTTGATGTTTATTTTTCCAATTTGAGTTCTTTTTATACTGATCAAATAAATTTATCGCGTCTTCCCCATTCATCGAAAATGCTGGCAAGTCCAAGGGCATAGATTTGATGGGCATGTCCAGTGGTGATTCTGAAATAAGAATCAATTTAGCTTGAAGATTATTAGGAAAATAATCCTTTAGTTGTTCGAAAGATTCAACATCATCAAAGATGATCAGCAAATCTTTGGTCTCCAAATAGAATTGGATTTGTCGATGATTGGATTTTTCTAGACTTGGAGGATATCGAATATGCAGTTCCTCGAACGCTTGGATTAGATCTTCAGGTTTTTTGTGACCATATAGCCAAATAATGCCTTGGGTGAAACGGTTAAGCTCATCAGCTGTGTTAGCCTTTTCAGCATCCAGCAAATGTCTAATCAGATGACTTTTCCCACGGCCGCTAGGGCCGTATATGTTCATCACCTTTGGTAAATTGCTCCTCAAAAATCGGGTCGCCTTCTTAATATGATCTGCTCGCCCCACCATATAATCAGATTTTGGGGGTAAATTGACCAAAGCAATCTTCCAACGGCTTACTAAAGCAAGCTCATCCTCGGAAGTCACCTGCTTTTTGAGCTGTTGTAAAGATGGTTTTTTTGCAGCTGATAAAAGATGATTCACATTTTTAAGAGGTAACTCTAGAGCGTAGGCAATTTTAATTACATCCCGCCAATCTCTTGGGAGTCTTCTTGGTTTGTTTTTTTCTTTTATATAGAGCCACCCTCTCATCTTCTCTTTTTTTATAGGTTGGAGCTTTGCCGCAGACACCTCTTTTTTCGTTCTCAATTCTAGAACAACATCTTCAATTGCCCTCAGTAAGGCATCTAGCGAATATCGCCTCGCGTCCATATACCCTTTTAAAGCTTCATGGAATTCAATATCTGAAGTGGCCAATTCATCAATATTCATTTTTCCTCTTTGATATCAATATTGAATTTTGTGCTATTTCCAGATAGGCCTTGAAAAAGGCCTATCTGCTGTTTTTTGCAGTCTATTCTTTAAGCATCGGTTTGTCGCGACTTCCGAAATGAAATCAATACCGTGCAATTTTTCCAATTGACTTAAGGCAATTGGAAAAACGTACGGGTCATTTTTGGAGGTAACCAATGAAGCTTAAAAACAAGTGTGTTCGAATATTTTTTACTTTTTTGCTGGCCCTTACGATTAGTATTTCAGTAATGGGCTCAGCCCAAACAGTATCGGCCGGAAACACCCCTACAAGCGGCTGTTCTTGCTCTGGAGGCTAATTAATAAATGCTGTTTCGGTTGAAATTGATATTTAGCCGAAACAGCTCACTGATGATTTAGGTGGACAAGAATTAGGCTGAAAGAATAAGAGACCATATTGATGCAGATAAGTCCAATGTGAAGGTCTTCGGAATCAGATGTATTGAAAAAATGATACGACTTACTCCAATTCACACTTTTGAACACTGTACTACACCTCTTTCAGCCGTATCTTGAAGATAGTGTACCTCAATAGTAACGATCTGTATAAGGTCACAAATATAAGGACTGGAAAATGAACGAGAATATGGCAGAAAACAAACTTCCTAATGAACAAGATAAAAAAGCATTGGGATTTTTTGAGTTTTTTTTCAATAGTATTCGGAATTGGATTTCTTTAGGCCAAGCGAAAGAACAAACAATTAACGCTACCCAATTTGGAAAAGGAGTCGCTCAAAGTGGGATGGACGCGTTGCAAAAGGGAGTTAGAAGCACAACCAAAACAGTTAATAACAAGGTTGAAGAAGTAAAAAAATCGATTGAAGCTGAAGGTAATGAAAATGAGGCTCTTAATTATCTGAAATCGTTAGTTTTCCCTTTTAGTGAAAAACAATGGCCCCTCAGAATATTCATGGCTTGGGTTATTGGTTTAATACCCGGATTGAATTTGATTTTGTATAGAGGGTGGCGTCTAGATTTGGTTCGTAGAATCAGTAACAAACAAGCAGATCGATTACCTCAGGTAAGAAATGTTGGTCAAATGTTGGTAGATGGCTGCATTTTGTGGATGATGACTCTGGTTTATAGCATCCCTCTCATATTGATGATTGTTGTTGTTGGAATGGGCCAATTGACAATCTTACTTGAGATTGGATGGTGGTTGCTCGCAAAGCTCACCGGTTGGTTCGAATCAGAGCTAACCGGCATTATTGCTGCTCAAATGTTTTTGGGATTGGCAGCTGAGATGACCATGCCTGCCTTATACGCGATTTTTGTCGGCCCAATTTACAGGGCTGGAATGATTCAGTATGCATTAACCGGGCAAAAGCGTTCGTTTTTCAAAATTTGGTCAAATATTCAAGCTGTTTATACCAACATGTCTGGGTATGGGTTTGTCTATGTGATCGATAAGTTGATTAGCGGTCCCTTAATGCTATCTCTAGTTTCAACTGTTTCAACAGCACTGGTAGCTACAGTTTTTGGGGCGGTACTTGTGCCATTTGCTGCCCCTATTATTTTGTTAATTCATTACTGGTCTACAGGCTATTTGATGGGCTTGCTTTCTATTAGGCATGAAGAAAAAACGAGCACGGGCGAGATTGCGTACTAACCAGTAATTTTGGGCGGATTATTAATTGAATGAATTCATCCGGTAGTAATTAAGAATCCAAGCCTAAAACTGCTATGACCGGGACGCTTGGCTTCTTTACAGATCGCATCGTTTCTATTAACAGGTAGTAATACTGTTCGCTACTGCCTGAACATCGGTCAGGAATTGAAGAGAAAATTAATATTATGGAAAAAGACTACAACGATATGACTCTACAAGAGCGGATGGTAAAGGCATCAATTGACCATTACATGGTAGAACGGGAAGCAGATCGTAGGCGAAAAGAAGCCGCTGTTAATCATAATACTTCAGTTGGTATGGGCAATGTTGATGGTTTCGCTGATCTAGTTCAAGGTTTATTAGTGCTGTGTGTTTTTTGTGTTTTCTTTATCGCCTTTATATTGTCAGTGGGCCCCTTTTATTTCGCATTAAAATTAACCTCAGATACGCCTAGATGGAAGCAATTAGTTGATTGGTGGGAGAGCAAACTTGGATTATTGGCTGGCTTTCCAGCTCTAATCATATTTGGGGTCGGTATTTATTCAGTTTATTTTAGTGGCTCAGGCGTTAGACTCCCCATTCTGCAATTCATCGGATTGTTAATTATAGCCGGCTTATTTGGATGGGTAGCCGCAATTTTACCCGGGGCGATAGTAGCTGTTTTTTTTTCAGCATTCTGGGGACTTATCGTCAGTTTCTTACTACCTTATCTTTTAGATTTTTTCCCTCAATATGCTCAGTTAAATTATTGGAAAGACTTGTTTCCAATTCTAGCCCCAATTATTGGGGGATTTGTGGGAGGCAACGTGATGGTGGGATTATGGAGGCGATAGGCCCTGTTTAGCATGTTTACATTTTGTGTTACTTCTTTTTATGTTAATTGAGCCTCATCAGCCATCAGATATTTCTTAATTACCAAGATAAAAAAGCAAAGAGCCACCATTGTTTTACCTAGATTTAGAATTTTACTATGGACCCTATTTGTACGAGACGAGAGGAAAAATGAAAACAAGAGACCTTATAAGCATTTCTTTGACAGTTTCAATTTTTACGATTCTGTTTTTTGTAGGTAGCGGGTATCAAAATCAGGCTTATGCTGAAGTAGAACCGAATGACTCTTTCGAAGACGCAATCCCACTGGATGTGGGGCTGCCAAATGGTGAGTTAAATGCAACTTTGACTGTCGATGATTTAGATTATTATAAATTTGAGGTAGTTGAGGGTGGAACGTATGTACTTGAAACATTTAACATTCAAGGCCGCGAAGGTGAATCCGCAACTGGATTATGGCTTTATAATTTAAACGGTACCCTATTAGCAAATGATCAGTATGGAAGTAATGGGACGGGAAATGCTAATGCGCGAATTGTTTATACGTTTGCAACCGGGGGGACATATTATCTTTTGGTAAAAGATGATCATGCTCGCAGCTTTACTTGGACCGGGACGTATTCTCTTCGAGTCTTACCAAAGCATAGTGAGCAAGGGGCTGAATGGGATCTGGACAACGATAGTGAGCCCAATGATGTTCTGGCTTTAGCCAATGAGCTGAAAGTGGGTTTGAATAACGCTCAAACTCATCAACTGTTTCCTCACAGTACGTTTGTTACAAATAACTCAGATTTTGATTTTTATTATTTTGCAGCAGAAGCAGGTCGAACCTATGTCATCGAAACCTTTAACATACAAGGAAATGGTACTGGTTCAGCCACAGGATTATGGCTGTATGATGCAGATGGCACACCTCTTGCTAATGATCAATATGGAGACAATGGGACTGCAAATGCGAATGCGAGAATAACATATACGTTTACAACTAAAGGAACTTACTACTTATTGGTAAAAGATGATAATGCCCGCAGCTTTACTTGGACTGGGACGTATTCGCTACGGATTTTGCCTAAACATGATGAAGAGGGTGCTGCTTGGGATTCAAACAATGACAATGAGCCCAATGATAAGATTGCCTTAGCAAACGAGCTGAAAATCGGTTTGGAAAATGCTCAAACTCATCAACTCTTAAACCACAATACATTTGTTACAAACAATTCAGACTTTGATTTCTATCATTTTGAGACTGAAGAGGGTCGAACATATATCATCGAAACTTTTAATATTCAGGGGGGTGAAGGTGGCTCAGCTACCGGACTCTGGCTTTATGATGATGATGGGACATTAATTGCAGATGATCAATACGGAGACAATGGCACTGGGAACGCAAATGCTCGAATAGCATATACGTTCACAACGGCCGGCACTTACTATCTATTGGTGAAAGATGATAATGCACGCAGTTTTAATTGGACCGGCACATATTCGGTTCGGATTTTATCAAGGCACGATGAAGAAGGTGCTGCGTGGGATTCAAACAATGATAATGAACCAAATGATAGGATAGCTCTCGCTAACGAATTGAAGATTGGCTTAGATAATGCGGAAACTCATGACTTATTCGATCATAGTTCGTTTATTACAGCATCTTCAGACCACGATTTTTATCACTTTGAAGCACAAGAAGGGCAAACTTATCTAATAGAAACCTTCGATATTCAAAAAACGCCAAGTAACTCGGCAACGGGCCTCTGGCTGTTTGATTCGGCTGGCAACCTGATCGCAAACGATCAATATGGAAGTAATGGCACCGGTGATGCAAATGCTCGCATTACGTTTACATTTACAGCATCCGGAACCTATTATTTATTGGTAAAAGACGATAATGCTCGCAGCTTTACTTGGACCGGAGCTTATTCAATTCGCATTCTAGAAAAGCCTACAGATCTGACCCCCATTGCATCTCTTCCATCTGAACAAACTGATTTTGAACCTAATGACGTCATTTTCTTAGCCAAGCAGATTTCAATAGGGTCAGATTTATCTGAAACGCACCAACTATTCAACAATTCAAGTTTCACAACTAACAGCTCAGATCACGACTTTTATAAGTTTAACGCTGAAGCGAACAAAACTTATGCTATAGAAACTTTCGATATTCAGGCCAGCACATATGCCACAGGTCTATGGCTTTATGATTCAACTGGAACGTTACTTGACAATAATCGCTATGGAAATCGTGAAGATGGTACTGCGCGAATCGAATTTACTTTTTTAACGACTGGAGAATACTTTTTCTTGGTTAGAAATTCTGATTCAAATAGAAACTGGACAGGTATCTATTCTGTTCGAGTATGTGAAACAAACTGCCTCCAACAGATCTATCTTCCAACCATTATTAGGTAGTTTCATTGTGGTAATTTAGATGATGAGGAAAAGAAACATATGATGCAATCTAAGCACATGCTATTTGCACTTTTGATAACTGTTTTTGTGGGTCCGTTCACTTCCTCAAACAATAAAAAATTAGAGGCAAACATGGGTCCAGATGAGTCAGGGCGAATCAAATACCTGAGGCATGATTGTTATGATGATGCTAGCAGTAATTTGAGATACATTGCATTTGCATTGGCTGCCGGAGAGGATCACCAGTCAATACTTATCTATGATGCGTTTTTAGATATATGGGATTCAGTGAATATCGTTCAAAGTATCGCAAATTCATATGAGGTTAAAGAGTGGTTCCTTGATGAACCATTGAGCATTTTGGATCTAAGAGATCTATCTATATCAAATAAAGGAAGATATTTATATATTCGAAGCTCCATCGAGGATACGCCTGGAATAGTAGGCCCCGGAAATGTGATCCTATTGCCTACAATAAGTACAAACCTGTATCAAATTAATCGTAAAAATGAGAGTGCGCTTCGATTAACAAACTTGCTATTAGAAAAGGATTTTCAAAGGGGACACGTTGATTCATTTGCCTTGAGCAATAGATACATATATTCAATCATTGATGGTTTATATGATCTAGAATTGGGATTTGAGTATCCAGATTTCCCTTCGCTTACTCCAGAGTACAACGATACCTTGTATAAGAAGGTAGTATCAGGAAACGGAAACTCTGTTGTGGTAAGTAAGCGTTGGAATGGACGAGCGGGTGCTGGACCGTGGGTTTACAGTTTAGCTAGTGGAAATTATTTGGAAACGCTTAAATCTATCGATGGATCAGAATTCCCATTATTTAGACGAGAGTCTCTTTTCTTATCTGAAACAGGTCGATATTCAGTATGGAATGGTGCTGATCCAAATGTTGACCCGGGGGAATTTGCAAATCATCTTTGGTTTATGGATAACCTAAGTGGCAAAACGCAATTAATTTCTCAGTCAGATTCAGTCCAGATGGGAGATTTCTTTTCACGGCCCGGCACCGTTTCTGAAAATGGACGTTATGTGGCTTTTAGTTCAGCTGCGGGGAATCTTATAGACTCTGTGCCTGATGATGGCTCTCGTACATATGACTTATTTATACGAGACATGGCTTTGCAAAAAATTGTGCAAATTACTAAAGACAATGCAGTGTCAAACGTAAAAATATCTGCGGATGGGCAATTTGTTATCTACTGCTCAATTTTCTCACCTGATGGTCAGATTATCGAAAATGAAAATGCCGGAGTTTTGCACACATATATTTATGATCGAGCTGGACTTCCATTTTCACCTCTATTAACGATTAATTACCAGACAGCTCGCTCAGGAAGCTACTTAACCTTAAATGGAGAGACTTTTGCACCAGATAGCACAGTTCAACTGATAGTGAATGGGAGATTTCTAGAGCCTAGAAGAGAGGCGGCAATTCAGGTTGACGATCAAGGAGCATTTGAAGCCACAATTGCAACAGATTTAGCGAATGACGGTATATATGTGATATCGGTTGATGGGCAACCACTTACCAAAGTTACATTAAGAATAGATGACAATTACTCAGTTCGGGATCAGGAAAGTGATGGAGCTTTGTTGTCGATTCAAAGTGGGACAGCATTAGATCAACATATTTTTCTGCCCATGGCACGTAAATGAATGCGGAGAAGCACAATATGAATACTAAGATTTTCTTTCTAAGTATTGTAGGGCTTCTACTAATTGGCTCGATATTTTCATCTACTGCAAACAGTGAAGAGCAAGCACAGGCACAAAACTATGATTTAATTAGGGTGTCAGTTGGATATGATGGTTCTGAGGCAAATAATTTTTCGGGTCGGCCTGTAATTTCTCAAGACGGGCGATTCTTAGTATTTGATTCTGCAGCATCCAATATTGTACCAAATGATGTCAACGGCCGCTGGGATGTGTTTGTGTATGATATTCAAAATAAAACTATCGAAATGGTGTCAGTAAATAGCAATGGAGAGCAAGCTAATAGAGGAGCTGGTTACCCCGATATATCGGCGGACGGCCGCTATATATCCTTTACATCTGGATCAACGAATTTAGTGCTCAATGATATAAATGGAAAATCAGACGTTTTTCGGCATGATAGGGAAACGGGTGAAACTATTCGGGTTTCAATATCTAGTGAAGGAGTAGAAGGGGATGAGCATAGCTCACTTTCTACATACAATTATATTTCCTCAAATGGTCGCTTTATAAGTTTCATTTCTAGGTCTACCACTTTAGTTAAGGACCCACCCACGGGCTTATCTCTGGATGTGTATGTCCATGATGTTGAGCAGCGGGAAACAATTAGATTAACCTCACACCCAGAAATTGATTTCTCAGAATCTCCAAGACTCTCATACATGGGTCCATTTTCTTACACTGGGTCACACACCTTAATTTCTGGTTCAAGTGCTGTGAACAGTCAGATTTACTTGATGGATATAAAGAACAACACTGTCCAAAACATTACAATCGGGATCAATGGGCAACCCGCAAATAATTATTCTACATCTCCCGATATTTCAGCAGATGCAAAGACGATTGTTTTTGCATCGTTTGCAAGTAACTTAGTCGCTGGAGGAGAATTTGGCAGAGATATTTACATTAGACATTTAGATACCAGCACAACCGAAATAATTTCCAAACAACTTGGAAACCCCGGTGATGATGGGCTTGGAGAGTCTTACACTCCAAAAATTTCTGCAGATGGTAACTTTGTGGTCTTTAGATCAAATTCAGAACTCTTTGGTGTTGAAGACAATCAAATCTTTTCGGATCTTTATCTGTACGACGTAACGATAAAAGCTATTACTAACGTTTCGAGAAGCTATAATGGTGTTCGTGGAGATGGATACGCTGCAGAACCATCAATTTCAGGTAACGGTAGATATATCGCGTTTAGAGGTAGTTCCACAAACTTTGTTCCAAATGATACAAATGAATTTGTTGATATATTTTTAGTCGATCGAGGGCCATCGTTTGTAAATTTCACTAATTCTGTATACTTACCTAGCATCATAAACTAAACTACAAAAGCCAAGACGGGGAGCTTAGTCTAGTCCGATATAGCTTAGTTCATGGTCTGAGCTAGCCTGATAATTCTAGTATGTATTTTTGGGAGAAAAATGAGGAAAAATGCACATCAACAAAAACTTTTTATCTTGTCAATTATTGTTATTGCTACTTGGCTAGTAAGCTTCTTAGAGGGAGATCGCGCATTTGGTTCAATATTGAAAGCCTACCCGGCCAAAACCTATAACTACAGAACCTTGGAACAATCTTTAAAGCAGTCAGAAAATGGTGAGTTAAGAGTTATCGCTCAAGTTGATTTTCGAAATTTTGAGTCGGCAAGAATTCCCGATAAGACTAGCTCTGAATATGGACAAGCCGTTTATAACGCCCAAGAACGTATGTTAGACCAACTCCCAGCCGGGTCTTTTAATACATATGCTCAGTTTAAAACAATCCCCTTTGTCGCTTTAACCGTTAATGAAGAAGGACTGAATGCCTTGGCCAAGCTGCCAGAGGTTGTACATGTGCAAGAAGATATCCAGCTAACGGTTTCTCTCGATAGCACAATCCCAATCGTTGGGGCAGATGAAGCTTGGGCAGAAGGGTATACAGGCCGGGGCCAAACGGTAGTTGTGATCGATACTGGTATCGATAGAAACCATCCGTTCTTTCAAAATCGAGTTGTTTCGGAGGCTTGTTTCTCGAACGCTGGAGGTGAAGGAGGTGGCACCTCTCTGTGTCCTAATGGACAAAGTTCTCAAACTGGATTAGGTGCCTCAGATCCTAAGACAGGAGCATGTCTTTACAATGGTACAAATCTTTGTGTGCATGGAACGCATGTGGCTGGGATTGCGGCCGGCGAAAACAGTGATTTTAGTGGTGTGGCTCCCGATGCAAATTTAGTGGGGATTCAGGCGTTTACTCGAATTGATTCTTTTGATTGCATTATTGGGACATTGCTACCGGCCTGCCTGACCTCAAACTTCTCAGATATTTTGCTTTCGCTAGAGCATGTCTACACAGAGCTGAGATTTGACCATACTATCGCTTCGATTAACATGAGTTTGGGCGGGGAGAAGCACAGCGATCAATCAGCTTGTGACGCAGCCTATCCAAGCGTAACCCAAATCATTGAACAGCTAAAGGATGCTGGAATTGCCACCGTTATCGCTTCTGGCAATGACAGTTGGACCGATTCCCTTTCGATGCCCGGCTGTATTTCCCATGCAATTGCGGTCGGCTCGATTGACGATGATGAATCGATTGCGAGCTATTCGAACATTCACCCCATGGTAGATTTACTGGCTCCGGGATCTAAAGTCAGTTCAGCTGTGCCCGGTCCCACCTATGAATCTTTTAGCGGCACCTCAATGGCGGCGCCCCATGTTGCTGGTGCGTGGGCGGTTTTGAAACAGCTCCATCCAAATGAATCAGTTGATCAAATCTTGGCGCGATTTTCAAATACGGGCAGGCCGATCAAAGATGATCGAGCAGGTGCAACGACCTCAGTTCCACGGATCGATTTAGGGGCGATGTTTGGCCCAAATATTTCAATAACCCCAGAAGAATTTAGCTTTGATGTTGAGAGTGGAGACCCCATTTCTTTTGACCTAATAATCTCTAATGATGGTCAGTCAGATCTTATTTGGAACGTAGGACCATTTGACTTGCCCGCTAGGACTCTAGGCGACGAAGTTCGACTAACGCATTCATTATCCCGAGATGTTGTGGTTGAAAATAGCTTGTCTTGCGCAACCGGCCATAGTTTAATCAGGGTGTTTGATTTGAATGCTTTTGAAATCAGTGATCCATTAAGGGTAACAGCGGTGGAATTTGGTGTTCAAAGCTCATCTAGTTTTGTTTTATTTCCTCCTGCTATCGAACTTAGGTTGTATACAATGAGCGGCGATGAACCGACTTTGGAGAATCTTACCTTAATTGGAACTTCATCAGGCAATATTGGAGATCATAGTTTAGCAGTTATTTCTGCACCAGCAGATATAGAGGTTCCGGCCGGATCCAAACTTGTGGTTGAATTGCACAATCCTGCTCCAGTTCTTTTAGAAAGTTTGGTTTTTGGATCGAATAGTGCGGGGCAAACCGGGCCAACATACTATTATGCGCCCAGTTGTGAAGTAGATGAAATTACTAATGTATCTAATCTAGGCTATCCCAATATGCACTTTGTAATGGAAGTTGTGGGTGAAACTATAGCACCTCCACCCGTCTGTAATGAGTGGGTTCAATCTGAGCGAATTGTAATTAATCCAAATGCAGGCACGCTTTCCCCCGAAAATGCCTCAACAATAACTGTTAATTTACAGGCACAAGGTCTTAAACCCGGAGTAAACAGCTCTCATATTTGCTTTGAAACAAATACTACTCGGAACCCGGTAGTATATATTCCTGTAACAATTAATGTTCCTTGCCCCGATGGAGAAGTGTGTGAACCGGCTGAATCCCCTACACCTGATCCTGCCCCAACTACACTACCGCCAACTGAAACGCCAAGCCCACCTACTAGTAGCCCTCAGGCTGACTTTAGTGTGACTCCCACGTCTGGCATTGCCCCTCTAACAGTCCAGTTTATCAACTCATCTTCAGGAAAAATTAACAATACAGAATGGCAATTTGGAGACGGAAACTCAAGTCCGGAATTGTCTCCATCTCACGTGTTTACTAGTCCGGGAGTTTATACTTCTACGCTAACAGTTACTAACGATGATGGTTCATCGACTCATCAGAAAGTGATAGAAGTTTATGAGGCTGTTAATGCAGTGTTTTCAGCTGATAGACAAATTCATGATCAAACCCCGACGTCGGTTACATTTACTAACAGTAGCACTGGAGATTTTGAAAGCTGTGAGTGGGATTTTGGAGACGGCACCCAAAGCGATTCTTGTGATGAACGTGTTCCTCATACGTATTCTGCTTCTGGAGAATATAGCGTCTCACTCATGGTATCTGGTAATGGTGGATCAAGTGCTTCCGAAATTGAAAGCTATATTACGGTGGTGGATAAATCGGCTAGTGATGAGCGTCGAATATATTTGCCTTTCGTAACAAAATAAGCGAGTAGTGGTTAACAGATAATTGATGCCTTTTCCAAGTTGTACTCATAGATGAATAACCGCAATGCAAGTTCATGATACTCATTCGACTTGGAAAAAGACAAAGGTCACCGAAAGAAGCGGGCTATTCTTTGTCTGATTACATTGTTGAGACGTTCAATATGAGCTGCCCCACCCGTCTCTTTTCCAACTGATTGATGATCTTGACCTAAAAGGCCGAAAACCATCTTACTAACTTTTCCAAAAATCACTAAAGGTTTGAGCATGATGATAATTTCTGGGAATCCAAGACCATAAACGCCAGCAACTTTCTTTATTTCTCTCGCCGATGAAATATGAAACGCAAATCAAGCGGTGTCGTCGTTGCCACTATTTGCAAACGATCCATATGAATGAGCGGACGTTTCATTGTCAGCAGTATGATCTTGTCATGGATCGAGATTAAAACGCGGCATTAAACATTCAAACTGGTGGGGCATCATCAGCAGGATTAAGGGATGTAAGATGGCCTGTGATCGCTATTCTTGCTTCACTCCTAGAACCCCCGTTGCTTTAGCTCAGGGAGTATATCAATTGTGCCAAAAATGTTGCGCCCTCACCCTAATTATCCAGTCTGCAAACGAGCTCTGGAAGATCATCTATTTCTAGTTGTGTATGCTTCATTGAAATTCAAAACAAAAAGGCGCATCAGAAAAAGATGAGCCTTAGTTCAATTAGTAGTTCTGGGCGTTGAGCCTTTTTGGAAAATCATGTTTTTGCCATTTCGCTTAAACATGATCTCTATCCAATAGTCAGTGGATTGACTTGGATCTTCATCCACAGAATACCCTAAGTCATTCCATTCAGCTTCGCTTAGCTCAATCGGTTTCAGGTTATCCCAATCTTTGTCAACCATTCGAACAATGTCTGGCTCTCCTTCGCTTAAATTCTGCACGTAGATTGCCTTGACAATCTCTCCGGCTCCAGAATCTTCGAGGATTTCAAACAATTCATTTTTATTTTCACGGCTCAATCCACCAAACAATGTCTTGCTCAAATGAATGGCGCCAGAATGAAGTTCCATTACACGATTCAGCCTCTCGACCAAGAAGTCTTCTGCTTCAGGGTTAAGAACTATGGTGATGGCCTCCTCTTCAATTACATCCAAGTCTAGAGGATCATCAGGCAAATCGGTGATCTCATTTCTCTGCTTGTCCCAGACACGGCCGTTGTATGAAATTGTCCCAATCTGCTCATACTGGTTAAACAGCATGCAGAAGAAATTTCCCCCGCCAAGCTCAAAGTCTGAAATATATCTTTGCGTCAATTGTACGGCGGTCTCCAGATCATCTACGGGAGTACCCACAAACGGAGCAGGAGGATCTGTCTCTCCTTTATCCGGGTTTGCAAAGCTCATCATCAAAATTCTTAGTCTTTGTTCCATCTAGTCACCTAATCCCAACCAAGCACCCATGTTGCTTTTGGTTATGTCTATCCGCTGGACGGCCGGCGGATCAATGTTGAAGCGAACGCCACAATAGGTGAATCCACCCTTTATGAAGTTGTCTACCATCACGGCCGCATGTGCGGCCGCGTGAACGTTAACCATCCGCTCTTGGAGTCCGGCAGCGGTTAAATCTGCACAAGACATCAGCACCTGAGTGCCTTTCTCTGGCACCTTTTGCCCATCTCCCGGCCGGGCGGTTAAAAGCTCTGGCTCCATGATGTAGGGAGAGGGAAGATACTGACAGAATCCAAAGGCATCCGCATTGGCATCCAGCGGCTGCTGCGCATTGCCAATGAGCACTTGACCGTTTGAAGCCGCATTTCCTGAAGACAGCAACCACGTCCATTTCCCCAGCTCAATTTTGTTAATCTCCTGGCGTGCTTCCGGATTATCCACGCAGTCTATGATCAACGTGATTCGCCGACCGTGCTTTAGCCCAAAATCACTCACCATGGCTGGATCAAACTTGTGTGGGATGGCGTGTATTTTCAGTCCGTAGGCCACATTGAAGCGGAGCGCAAGGTCAATCGCCTTATATTGCCCAACACTGGCAGGGCAGAAGTTCTGTCGGCCGATGTTTTTTTCCTCGATCACGTCAGGGTCAACGAAGGTCATCTCAACAGAGCGTCCATTTTCTTGCTCCATCCACGCCATGCGGGCTAGCTGTGGGGCAAGGTGGCCACCGGTGCCACCCACGCCCACAACCACAATATGCAGTGGTTCAATGGGAACCATGCACTTGTAGGGTTTTTCAAATTGTAAGTTCATAAGTTGTTTAGGTCCCTGCAGTCAAAACCGCCACGGCCGCGGCCGCCAGCGGGTTTTCTTCGATAAACTCTCCGTCAATAACGTCCTGCTCATCGTCATCCTTGTCTGGCCCAATAACCTCAATATGAACAGGCGGAATGCCGAAGTAGTCTACGCTGTGCTTCTCAGCAACATGAGTTAGCTCTGCCTCAAAGTTTCGCCACTGGCTCTCCCAAAGGCGTGTTAAGGCGACATGTTCACCACCATGCTGAGCCAAAGAAGCAGGATGCTCGCGCCATTCATCTCCCAGCGCTTGATGCATACTGGCTGCATCAACAAGACTTGCCCAATCACTAACAGAGACCCGGGTAGATTCCCAATCATCGACTTTTACTTTCGCGTTGAGATTCACCCCAGCGGTCCGAATGAAAATCTCTTCCGGAGTATTGCTTGGGGGCATAAGTCCCAAGAAGATCATCTCGTTCTTTTTGCCGATAAAATCTAAATACTGCTTGCGCACGTTTTGGCGCGCCATCTCTCGCACCCGGCTGACCCAGCTGCTGACGTCTGTTTTTTCCGGTCTATCTTCACTGTCTCGACGAATGGGGGCAGTCCAAATATTCACTTCAGAACCAAACTGGCTAAAGTTGCCCATGTCAACCTTTCGCCCGTACGAGACACGGATCGATGAGGGGCGTACCGCTTCGTGTAAAGCAAAGCTTACGTTGGGTAGGGGAGTCCCTCCGTTGGCCCGCCAGATTTCTTCAAACACATTCGTGACAGACCACCCGATGAGATCGTCAATCACATCATGAGAGACGTCGCTATCGCGCACATCTCCGATAATGTCAAACCACGCCCCGATAGACGGGATTACCGGTGAGTATGCCTTCTTTGTGGGCACATTCATCTTCACTTCGATCTGAATCTTTTTGATATAGATCGGGTCGAGCATCCCTTCAAATTCCGGCAGCGCCAGCTTGGCTTCCTCATACGAGTCCATCACCACATATTGCCCAACCGCTAAATTGGGCAAGTTGCGCCGGACCGTATCCTCAGTGGCCGCTAGCATCCTGTTGACAAGTTGACGAATGCGGACAATGTGAGGTCCCTTGTCATACGACGATTGAACATCGGTTGGTTGGCGTACACCACACACAAGACCGACATCAACGCGCAAAGATTTGTACTGGCCTAAATTAATCGTTCGCCCCTTGGAAACTTGGTGGGTTGTGACCACAATCGGATCGCCAGCGGGATCATCCCGTGAGAAAGTTCTCACCGACTCATCGTTTCCTGCAGGTTCAAATTCTGTATACATCATGATTAGACCTCCTAGTTGCTCACAAAGGCGTCTTTAAAAACCGCTTGGTCTTCAAAAATATCTGAGATCGGAATTTCGCACCGATGACCGTGAATACCAAAGCGGAGCAGCAGCCCCGGCTGCTCCCGGCGAAAGTTGCCAATCACCCCATAAATCCGTTTGCCCGTGTGATCGGCATCGTCTACTCGTGAGAAGTAGGTGCTCATCTCATGGTGTGAATGGATTTCAACAATCGTATTGGCATCTCCCACATCGTTCGTGGTCACCATCGAATAGTTACCGTTCTGTGGCGGCCGCACCACCTTATACCGTTGCTGGTTGGGCTCCCACGCAATCCGGACCATCGTTTCTATGGGATGTTCAAATTTAGGCCCACAGGCAGCACGGGCCCCGGCGTAGATTTCCTGCAAGAGTTCGGCCGGAATCTTAGGACCGGTCCACTTGAAGTAGCATTTTGCCTTAGTGAGACCACTGGTACAGAAACTTGCAATTCTGAGCTGCGCTTCCCAAACAGAGGTCTGAGCCCGCACAAAAATGCCGTTCCCTGCCCACAGATATTCGTATTCGCTGGCGGTGATGGCGGGAATGCCTCCTTTGGCCACTTTGTAATCAATAAGCCCGCCGAACAGACTGTTAGGGGCTCGTTTGAGGTTGTGTGTTACTTGAACTGAATTCATTGTCTTTTTAAAGCAAAAAGCCGCCCAAACGAGCGGCTTCAATTGCACATATTTTTTGGTTCATCAGGCTAGAGCAGGTCGCGGACGGTTCCAGCTTGTATCAGCTCTCGCTTAGGAAAGGTCTTGTTTCTTTTGTTGTGGAGCTTTAGCCACAGCTTATGAACATCACGGCTTTTAACTCGCCCATTCTGCTGATGATCATTGAACCATGTCTCAGATACAAAACGATTGGCCACTTGGGCCATCGTTTCCATCGTCGCCTTGGGCAGACTGCCGCTACCACTTCCCCAACAGATTGATCCGGCCGGGCCAGATAAATTAGGGGCAGGAAAGTGAAAGATGGGCTCGTTCTCACTTAAGGGGCGCTTTTCAACAGCCACAACCCCGTATCTCTTTCCTGAGCCGATAAAAATGAAAGGGGGGAGCGGAATCTCAAGTAGATGCTTTTCTCCATTGCTGATGAGCCCAACGGTCCATTTTTGACTTTCTACAAACCAGCCAATTTTTTGTTCCCCATCGCGCTGCGACTGAAACACGACGTTTGGATGCAGCACCCCAGTGGTGCTTCCGATTTTTCCGAATGCTGTTCCCACATCTTTAATCGAGACCGGGTAGCTGGTCACAGCTGCACCCTTCCATTGAGTGAGCTGTACATACGTGGCAAAGAAGTCCATCCTCATCGTGGGGGAGTTGATATCTAAAGAATCGTCCATTATGTTCTTGGAAATAGGTTCGGATTTTCTGTTTCTGAAAATCTCGAATCAGTTTCAGTATTTCTTTTTGTCGTTTTTCTAGGTTTTTGTGGAGCCAGCGTCTCAAGCGCTCAATTTTTCTATCAATTTTTTCCGCTTGCTCCCAAGCGGTGGCTAGCTGCTCAACCAGTCCCTCGTGCCATACAAGCTCAATCCAGACCTCTTCGTAGATCCACTCGTCGTAGATAGGCTGGTCGAAGAAAAAGCTGTTCGTCTCATGAATGAGTGCCAAAACGTACCAGCCAAACCAGTGTTGCCAACTGTTGCCGTGGTGGTTCTGGATGAGCGCTTGTCCAAACAGAGTGCCTTCAAGCGGCACTAGCTTTAAATAGGGGAATGTCTCGTGGATCGGGTCAGCGTCTGGATGGAAAATCGCCAGCAGCTGCTGATCAAACTGAGTTTCGAGGCGGCCGCATCCGGCCCAGCTCTCTTTCATGCCGATCGGCGCAATGCCTTGAGGTTCTACCAGAATGTGCCTCAGGTGCATCCACATCTCTTCTATGTAGCCACCTTCGGGATAGCTAATCGGAAACAGCATATGCCCAATCAGCAAATAGAGCTGTTCTAGAACGTTCACAATGGCGGTTTCGTCCATCCAGATAGGCAATGAGCCAATCTCAGCGTCAATCGCCGCTTCATCCATCCCCCGCTTAACCAAGGCGGGTTTAATGCTTGAAACGATGGTCGCGAGCTCCGCCAAGGCTTTCAGCTCGTCTATTTCTTCCGACCCTACCTGTGGGATATTAACCGGGCAAACCGGTGCGCTTGGCTCTGGATGTTTCATGAGGCTCACCATCTTGGACCTGTGCCACGCTCCCAGCGGAGCTGGTCATCAACGACCTCTGTGTAGGGAATTTCAATCGCCCTGTTAACAGTGGATATGATCATCCCCATCCGGTGTGCGGGGTTCTTTTTGACCCATTTTGAGACACAGTCGCCACATTCATACAGCCCGTATGCCTGTTTCGCTTCACGTACCCAAGAATTGTATTCGGTCCATTCTGGATGGTTGAATCCAGACTCATAGAGATCCATTTCACTCCAGTCTAAGAGCAAGTTCCCCGTGCACTGCATTCCGATCTGGGCACAGATCCACAGGTATTTCCTACCGCCTTTGAGACCGATCGCTCTGATCCGTTCACACAGATTGGGTGTGGTCAGAACGACCGGATTCAGTTTCGGGTACCTTTCAAAGATATTCCCCGCATCGATGCACCAACCCCCTTCTTGCCGTAGCCTCTCCATTTCAAGCTGGGCGAAGAAGCGATAGGGCTCTTCAAGATGCTCTAGCACATCCTCATCCCGATAATCTAAGCCAAGCGGGACAATGCGTAGCCGCTCCATCTGCCAACCGACATTTTCTGTTTCAACCCAATCCCATAGCGGTAGATGCCAGCTAGCGGCATCAATGATTGTGCTGGCCGCGTGCAGAATATCCTTGGACGTTCTGCTGATGGGGAGCGCTTGCCACACCTCATCTTTCAACACCCTCTGCCCATTTTCTAGAATCATCTGGATGAGCGGCAGCGTTTCCTCATAGTCTAGAAACGCCATCTCCTCATCATCCCCTGGCTCAGCCAAGGCGATTTTAAGGGTATCTAGATTTCTGCAAGTGTGTACGTTGGGTCGAATAGGGGGGTAAGTAAGTAGCGTGATATTCATGGTCAGAATCCTATAGGGACCAAGTCGGGGACCGGCTTGGCCGGAAGCCCCCGCAGTTTGCTCAATACAGCTTGTGTGGCGTAGCTGTTTCGTTCTACGAGTGCAATCCCTCGCTCCAGCTCATCGATATGTTCAGCCAGTTCTCCCAACGGGATGGGCCCTTGATTCAGCTTGATCAGAATGTCCGGGACATCAAACGACAGTTCTGGGCATGTTTTCAAGGCGTCTATGGCCCGCTCAATCGTCTCGTCCATCAGCTCTTATCCATTGACCGCCGCTTTCTTGCGGAAGCGGACGACCAACTGACCGTCTTTCGTTTCTGATGTGTGTTCACCATTGGCCAACTCCGGAAACACACCGGCCAACATGCTCATGATCGCTTCAATTGGTTCGCCCGGCAGTGGGTCAGCAAACTCTTTTTCGTTATACACAAACACGCGGGGCAGTTTTTCCCCGCCTTCAACTTGAGTTGTTTCTTTGATTTCTTCTGACATGGTTGTCCTAAATTTTGTAGTCCAAGTGGTCCCTCAGATCCAAGACCACTTTTCCAATGATTTCTAGCTCGCAATCAAGCTCTTGCTTCATCGCCTTCTGAATCAGGCAAGATTCAGGGTGGGAGCCGTCAATCTGTACATCTTGACACCTTTCCCAAGCCTCGCTCAACTGAGCCAACAGGCTCATCACATCCCTTGACCAAAGGTGGTCCGGGGATGGAATTTGCTGCAGTAGATCGAGTTGTATAAGCAAGTTCAAAACATTCGTATAGTTCGCACTTGGAGTAGGTTCAGGGTTGCCCTGAATCTGTCTTTCGGTTTTTGCAGCGGCACCATCAATGATCTTCTGTGTGCGATGCCTGATTGAATCTAGTGCAGATTCTTGGCGCGTGCAGCGACCGCAGGCCCACAATAACCTTTGGCGGCCGCCACCCATAAAACAAATACCGGTCCTCAGACCGGCTAAAAATCGTTCACATTCAATAGGGCCAAATGATTTCACTTGGCCCAAATAGATAAACACCCCAAACAAGCGGAACCGCATTATCATGTCCACAGTAGGGGAGCAGGCTGGCACGGTCATTAGAAAAGATCTTCCTCGTCGATCGAGTGTTCCGCCTCATCTTCTGACTGCGACGTGCCTCGCGCGTTTTCGTCAACTACTTCTTCTGAAGTTGAATCTGAAGCGGTATCCTGACCGGTCAGCGCAAGGTCTAGCAGTTGAGCCGCTTTGATCCAAAGCCGATTAATTTCGTCCGGCATCTCTGTGAAGCCGACTGTGCTCATCAGCGGAATCTGACCCTGAACACCAACTGACAAAATGACCTCACGGTCTTTTCGGTCTGTTCCAGCATCCGGCTTTACCCGGATGCTAATCACCACCTCATGCCCGCTCAGCGGATCATCTAGCGCAAGCTTTGGAAGCTGGAACTCATTCATCTTGCACCTCTGCCGTCGCTTCAGCCGGTGCACCGACAAGCGGTTTCTGCATGTTAATGCTTGTTTGGCGATACACCTGCATTACTTCAGCTGAATCATCAGCCGGCAGACGTACTTGATGCTTATCCCTGTCCAAGAACAGTGTGCTTAACCAGAGATGTACGGTCCAGATCTGCCCGTCGGTTAGCTGGCCGATGTTTTCCTCAAACAGCTCGATGAACCAGTCCTTATACGCCTCACCCGTGATCGGTCGGCCGACAAGCTGAGCCAGCGGCAAGCGCTCATCGGTATACCGACTAGAGATCTTGCTCCAAAGCTCTCTGATCCACGCTTTGTACATGTCGCGGTCCAGTTTCTTGGGCTTATTGGCGGCCTCCGGAATGAGGGTGACAAAATCGTCCTCCGGTTTATGCTGCTTGCACATCCACACCGTTTGCGCTGCGGGTGCTTCTTGCCCCTTTGGTACATGGGGTATCAGTGCTTCAAAGCGAACCGGCTTACCTCCTTTAGCCCATTGGCAGTGGGGAGCGGTCTTCTCGCTTTTAACCGGAGACTTTTCTAGTTTGTGCACGCAGGTGCTGCAGGAGGTAGCCCACGGGTGCCCCGTGTTGGTTACGGTATGGTTGTCCATAAAGAATTGAATTTCTTTCCGCTTCTTTTTGACGTGGCTAACCTTCTCTACTTTCGGTTTACTTGAAGCTGCGCTTCCATCTTCTACAGGCTCTGCATTGGAAGACTGTGTAGCCTTCTTCTCTTTCTTCTTTTCAGCTTCAACCCGTTCGGCTTCTGCTTCCCGCTCAGCCTGCTCAGCTTTGCGTTTAGCAGCCCAAGCCGCGTTCAAAGCGTCTTTGCTTGTGACAAAGTAGTTTCCTTTATCCCCTTCAACACCTTCTAAATCGCCCCAAGATTCTGGCACCCGCATCTTGATGGTGCCGTCGGGCGTTAAGCCATGAATACACCGATTGTGAATGCCATTCTTTTGACGGCAGGGGAGCTTCAGCTCATCTTCTAGACGTTGTTCTGGCAGCTTGCTGACCGGGCACGTCTCGCATGAGACATGCTTCATAAGGGTCAGAACTGCCGGCCACTTGACCGCGTTCTTTGCCGCGTCAAAGTAAATATCTCCCCCGGTAAATTTGAAAAACGAGAGCGTTTTGTCTTTGTCGCTCCACGGTTTTGAATCTACCCCGTGATGGATGAGAAGCGCGGCCAATCCCCAAATAAGTTCAGGGCAATTTTCCCGAAGTAGCGACCAGTAAGAAGCAATCGCCATCGCAATGTTATATTGCGCTTGGTGTTTAGGATTGAGAGGGATTTCAAAATCCTTCCAATTCTTGACCCCACGGATGACTTCAATGATTTGTGTGCTGTTTAGCTTGTCTTTGTTCGTCAGAATGAACTGCTCAACACCGTTTCGTTTCGCATCATCTAGCTTCATGAGCTCGCCTGCGACACTAAGCTTCAACGCTCCGGTTAGGATGAGAAATGCGATATTCTCATCGATCTGGGCCAAAGGAAGCGTCTCCTTAACCTCTTTCACCGAAACGCCATTGATCTGAGCGATTTGCTTTTCACTCATTCCCTCTTCCATGGCGGCTAGCCATGTCCGTGCACGACCCAACATATCTGTCTTTTCACGATTGGCATTGGCCCGCATGAGGCGGGTGATGAGATCCACCCCGCTCCCGTCTTTGAGACGGCCGGGTATTTCTATTTCCCCATGCTCAGCTTTTAGGTCCTCAGCGAGCAGGAACAGGTCTTTTTCACCCACGATTTCATTAAATGCTTGGCTGAACAACTCGAGGGTTAAATCTGGGTAGTCTGTGGCTGCTCCCATCTTGGCTTCAACGGCGGCCGCCAGCAGTCGGCCGATCGTCCGGCGGTGCCCACTGACGATGTAATAGCCACCTTTTTCTCGTGCGGTGACTTCAATCGCTTCGTCGGCATCAAAGCCATTCGTGTACATACTGTAGGCGAGGCTCGCCATCATCTTTTGATCTAGGGTAGATCGGTCATGCGCCGGATGGCGCATTAGCTCTTTTAGTTTTACGGTTTCCATTGGCTTTAGAAAGCAAAAAAGCCGGCAGCCATGTGCCAGCTTTTTATACTTTTATAGAGTTTTATAGACTTATTTCTTTTTCTTTGTTGAGAACTTCCATTCTCTCATCATTTTTATGATGTACTGATGGTCTCCGCTTTCTTTGGACACCAACTCCCCATAGGTGATGGGATTGAAATGAAGGTCGCGTTCGACACTGCAAAAAGCTGCATTCATCTCATCTATTTCCTGAATAGAGATGTATCCCCACTCCCGCTCAAACCCATCTACGAGTCCAAATGCAATTTGCGTATGAGGATTGTATTCTGTAATCCACCATGTCCAATTTGATCTGGGGGTGAATAGCTTGACCCAAACTAATTTTTCGTAGTCTTTTTGGTCCTCTGTACCGTACAGCTTTGGGATTGGCAGATCCTGAGGAATCATCTTGAGCGCATCCTGATTTTTAGATATTTTCGTACTAGCTCGTTCGCAGAGTCCCAATTCTCTAAATGGGATGATCAGGTGCAATCCGCGCTGAAAGATTGAAACGTCTGGTGGTCCCACCCAACTGATCTTACCTCGATCTTTCACCAGTCTACGAATTCTTTTGTCCGCTTCTGGCCACTTCATTCCTAGTTCCATTAAATATTGGATGATGTGGTCGTATTTGAAGATCGCTCCCATCCTGCCCTTAACAGGTTTTTCCAAGATTTGTGCAGCATCTCTGAGACGTTTATTGTCTCCAACAAGCAGGTTTAATTCTCCCAATAGGGATGTTCTTTTTATGGTTATCATGTGATTTTTTCTAGTGCGTGCAGGCTTGTTTCAAATCAGCGAAAGATGTGCAAAAACACGGGGATGTTCATCTGATCTGTATAGTGCAAAAATATTGGCTCAACCTCTTCCCAATCTAGCCCACCTAAACCACATCCAATTCGGGGAAAAGCAATACTGCTAATCTCCTTTTCAATGTATGTGTCTACCAGCTTTTTCATCCCATCTTCAATGTACTCGATCCTTGATGGATTTCTCCAGTGCTCCTTGGTGGGAAAATTCAGAACAAATCTGTAATCACTGCTTTTCCAAAGATACAGCTGTCCCACATTCAATTGCCCTGCCAAGCAGTATTGGCGATAGCGTAAGTACATTTCTGGATATTGTTGTTTGAATTGCAGTGCTAGACCCTTTCCCATAACACCAACCGTATTGACTGGGTTAACAAGAGTTTGCGCTGGTGAGTCGAATATACTTGTTGTTAATATCTCCATCCATAACCTACCTTGGTGTTTGAAAAGGAGTGTGACGGTCCAAGCTATTTTCTTGTGCCAGCTAAACTGCTCCACCCTCATCATGGAACCGCTCCACATCTCTTTGTCTTTTCATCCAGAATTCAGCACTTACACCCGTTAGTTTTTGGATACATGTGGCTTCATGCTCACTGATTTCCAATTCTCCCTTAAGCAGCCTTAATGCGCTCTCACGGGGCAAGTCAGTCACATCTTCAAATCTTTTTGCTTTTTCAAGATACCAACATCTTCTTTCCCATTCGTTCATAAAGTATCTAAAACCTTCTATATGTCGAAGGAATAGAACTAACTCGTCACTAGGATGAACATGATAGGCATTAGCTGGATGATCTGGAAAATTAGGCCATTTTTTTAACCGATCCCGTGAATCTATGACAATTGGATTGTTAAATCTATGAACTATATCGTCTTTATGTGAATAAATTCCGATACATTTCACGCCAAATATGTATCGATGTTTCCCACCTTCGGCTACATCAATGATGTCTAGCCAGTACTTAGTGGCAGATATTTTCCCATTACCTTCAACTGGTCCTCTAAATTTCAGAATGCGCCCTTTCTGATGTTCATCATATTCATGGAGTTTCCACTTTTCTATGTAGGCACTAATTCTAACCTTTTCGATCTCATGCAATGGATAACCAGTCAGTAGCGGATGATTATCTGTTTTATTTTTCCTAATCAAAACCAATTCTCCTCACACACTTCACTACATACAATGTTGCTTCTATGTTTTCAGTGTCTGGTATTAAGGCCGCGTCACCATATGAAATAAACTGCAACGGTTCGAGCTATTTGCTTGTGCCGGCTGAACCGTTCCAGTCCCATACTCCTACTGCCAACACAAGGTTTTCCAGATTCTCGATGTTCAAGCGCTTTGCTTTCATGGTCTGTCTCGATAGCGCTACGATCTACAATCTGTACTTCATTGTCCTAGGCCGTTAGGCATAGTGGGGGTGTGGGGCTGTGCCCCACATCACCTACTTAATTCCCAAGTTTCTTTCAGCTTCGGCGCACAAACTGCTTCCTCGGGCCGCTAACCATTGATTCAGTGTTTCGCTATCAGTTAGTCCATCCAAAGGCGTGACTCACTTCACCATTGGTCTGGATTAGACGTTCTGCCAAATAGTTCATTCCGCGCATCGCATTGGTATCTGGATCAAATCCATCTTCACTCGCTTCAAAGTGGAACGGCATGACCGTGGCTACCATATTGGGATTCATGTTGTGGCTCTCTGCCCATCTCAAAATACCTTCTTCCCAATATAAAACAGAGGGCATGAAGAACGGGGCCAGTTCGCTTGAACCGACGCCGGCCACTGTTTGATTTTGATCCCCACTTTCAAACTCACCGTAGGTAGGGCTGGTGAAGATCCGGAACAGTGAGAGTGAAGCAATCACAAGAAATACCAATGAAAAAATAAGTATCGGCCGGGGTCCAGCCGGGCGCGGCTGGGTTACCCCAACAGGTGTTTCAATTTCTTCGTATGGCATGGCTTCACTTGGCTCTAGCCGCTCGTCCTGATCCTCCCAATCTTCGTAGATCATCTGCCTACCTTCAGGCGTAATGCGAGCATCCATATTCTCGACTAATTTGTTCATAAAAAAACTTCCAAAAAAATAGGGCCATCACCTTGCGGGTGATGACCCTAACTACAACAGGAGCGGCAAGATTGAAATGATCCAGTGCCCTTCACACCGCTCTGGTGTGGAACACGCTTTCTTGCCAATGAAGGGTTGAGCGATAAGCGGAGCTCTAGCTACTCTGCAAATCTTTAAATCGCGGTCCTCGCTGACTAAGCGGCTAGAATTTTCCGTCAGCGATCCCTTTGGTTGTTTAAATTCAGGTGAGACACAGTCTCACTGGCCCGCACCGTTAGGTGCGGTTTGTCACATCAGAAAATTGGGCCACCTTTGGATGCCAATTGCTCCCAGCAGAGCTAGAGCTGTTAGTATGAAAATCAGTTCTTTGGACATAGTTGTGTACTTATTGACATCGATTTCTAAATATTTAATACTTCTAACAGGTTGGAAAGTATGTTCTGTTTTCGCTTTGACCAAAACAGATAAAAGGAAAAGCAATGTCTTACGGATTTAAAATTGGATTGTTTCTTATCACACTCCCCTTTATTCTTTTTGCCTTGTCACTTTTAGTGAGTAGCCTCAGGAAAGAGGAATAGAAAATCTCGAGATGAGGTGTTATCACCTCATCCCTCACTTTATTCTCCAGAAAACCAGCTCTGTACGATTCTCAAACCTGCACCGCCTGCAACTGCCCCCGCAATCGTCATCGACATCAGTAATCCGAATACACCACCACAGATAGTCAGAATAATTTCCGAAAGTGCTTTCACTATATCTGATGCTAGCGGATGATCCGGGATGAAGTACACGATCGCCGCAATTCCAAATGCAGCTAAGCAGGCTAGTGCTACTCCAAATACAATTACTGCGATGGACAGCGCTAAACTTCGGCGGTTTCCATCTAATTTTTCTTCTGATTTTTTAGTCATGATTTCTCCTTGTTAATCATTGGTTTTTACATTTCCCACCTCTAATGCGTTAGCACTTTTCCAGAAAGAAGAAGACCCAGCCTGTTACGGCTGGGCCTTCCACAAACGAGAGGAGAAAATGAATTAGAAAAAGTGCAGATGCCCAGCAGCTGCCGCACAAGCCACTCGTTGGACATCCTGCACGGTTGGAATTGCGTGCGGCATGAGACAGCTATATCGCAAGCTATCCCGCCTCTCTGGGCCGTCAGGCCCTTTCCCCTAAATAAAAAAAGGCCTAATCTAGTGGGTCCGGGCTGCAGGCCCGGGTTATCCCTTTTTCGTGTTGGTGGTATTGGTTGTATTGGTTGTGCTGATTGTGTTGGCCATGGCGCTCTTTGCTCCCGTCGGCGGCTAACCTTGTTTTGCCAGAAAGATCCCGATCCAAACCCACAAAAAAATAAAGCGGATGGTTGCCCATCCGCTCTACTTTTAAAGGAGGAGAAGAATGATTACGGAGGAATCCACCTTGCGGTAGCCCTCAACCCCCTCGACCGTTAGGTCGAGCTAAAAAACAAGGACCAAGAAACTATCTTGATCCCCGCAGTCTAAAACCACCTGCGCTACGGCTCTTTGCGCATTTTTGCCGTTTAGGTCCTCCACAAACTCTTGGTAGTTATGAATAACTGTGGAGCCAATTGCGAAGATCTGGATGCTTTAGCAAACTCGATCTCCTTTGCTCAAACCACCGCTTTAGCGGCAAAAAAAAGAGCCAGCAATTAGTTGCTGACTCTTTTGGTTGGCGGAGCGGGCTAGGCAGTTCTGACTATTGCGACTGCTCCTAAAACGTTGACCATTAGCAATGACCTAACGATTAGATAGTTTGGCTCCCCCGTTGATAAGATACCTAGAATTATGCCAGTTGATAGCATACCCGACCAAAATACCACCTTCCGAAATTGTTCTATATTCATGGTTTTTATTTCATGCTCCTAAATGTATTAGTTTGCCGTTCCTGACAATTTTTATGAAGATCCCACTTTCTCCAATGGCATCCTCACCAGATACCATTCGCAAACCGAAACTAATCGCTCCGGCCTTTAGCGTGACCACTACCTCCTCGTGAAGAATGACGATATTTTCTATCAGCTTCACCTCCAGTGGCCCATAACAGACCCAGTCTGAATACTGAACCGAATTATATAAATGGTCATGATATTTTTCTGGAAGTCTGAAGATGGCTTTCCGTGCTAATCTCTTAAACCAGTCGTATGCGCCTTTGACTGTTAGTTTTACTACATTTTTTGGCGCAGTTGGGCCACCACTGCACACAAGACGCATCATCAACCGCACGGGGCCAATATAGAGGTAGATGTCCACCATTTCAAAATCATGTGCTGTACTGGCTCCTTGAGCTAGTTGCACTTTCAGCAGTCCAAGTTTGTAGTTTCTTGCCCACAGGGTAGTCTCAAATCCATCTACATCAATTCCATCCTCTAAAAAGTAGCCTCCGGCTACACCCCAGTCAGCTATA
>JBCCSO010000008.1:0-25526 GCA_039199965.1 Chloroflexota bacterium
GAGTCACCCGACCATCTTTGAGCCAACTGGATTTCAAGCCGCTCAATTTCAGATACTTTTTCACCGTCAGTCCAGCCAAGCTCACGCTGCATGATCGTGGCACACTCATGAACAATTTCAGCCGATGGCGGCTCGCCTGATCCAATATCGGTGCGACGGAGAAGCACGTCTGAAAGGGTAACGGCCATCTCGTTCTCAAGGGAATATTTTATCTGCGCACGGAATATATCTGATCTATTTAGTGTTCCGGCCTCGAGTTGCGGTGCGCATTTGAGCAATTCTCTATAAGCTGTACCATAGTTGTACAGCAGCTCTTTTTCAATCAATGAACCCAAATCACTTAGTGAATTGGTCATAAAATCATCAAAGTTTTCAACATCTCCCCCATAAATTGGTCGGAAGTGGGTTTCACACGGCCGGGTCACTCCCAATTTCTGACAAACTAAGTCAATGGTCCGTTCAGCCACTGACCTTGCCGTTGTGAATTTTACGCTCACAATCGTGACCAATCCTTCAATCGAGTCATTTAATCCGTGATCGTACACAACCCCTTTGCGTAAAGCTTTGGTGTTGCGCTTTGATTTAGCCGATACGCTTTTAACGTGATGAAAGCCTTTGTGAACAGACTGGATGTCATCCAATGTCAAGTTCACATCGTTGTAATTAAAATTGATGTCGTCGACAAATTCTTCAATCTGCTGCTGAGGAATGTTGTAGCTATCAGGTTCACCTTCAATCGCTTCATGTACGGTGCCTGCAATCGAGTAGTCTCGCCACGGTGCCACAAACAACAGCTTGCTTTTGTTGTCAGCTTTTGACCTAGCAAAAATACCGGCCGCACATCTATCAATGAATTTACGGGTAACAATGTTCCACGCAACCGTCATGGGGTAGTCGATCCCATTGGGCACCGGATGATCAGAATCAACAATCAGCTTATCAATCCAAGCTCCGGTTGCGTTTACAACCATCTTCGCCTGAATATCGAAGCGATCACCCCTCAACTCATCTTTAACGGCTGCTCCGATAACGGCACCGTTTTGGATGAGTAGCTTTTCGGCCGATACGTAGTTGGCCAGACAGGCACCTTCGCTTGCGGCCGACTTAAGAACGTTGATCGTAAATCTTTCTGTGTTAAAGACCTGTGCATCGTACCATAGGGCACCACCGGTAATTTTGTCCGCATCCATGCCCGGTAAGTAGGCCAAGCACTCATCCTTTGAAATGAGGCGGCTGGGCGGAATCTCTTTACCCACAACTTGGCCATCATTTCGCTTGCGGCCGATAAGATCATTAAGGGTTAGGGCAATACCCATCGCAAAATAGCTGCGGGTCATTTTTTTTATGGTTGGAACAACAAATGGAAGTGTATGCACCAAGTGCGGAGCGATTTTTAAATAGGTCTTACGCTCAAAAATCATCTTTTGAACCAAACCCAAATCAAAATCTTGCAGGTAGCGCAGCCCTCCGTGTACTGTTTTCAAGCTATTTGCGGATGTAGCAGACCCAAAATCCCCTCGTTCTACTAGAGCCACTGACAGGCCACGTTGGGCAGCATCCCACGCAACAAACGCTCCGTGGATGCCTCCGCCAACGACAATGAGATCAAACTCAGCTGACTCTAGTTTAAATAAATCACGTTTCATCTACCCGTATCTCAGCGTACCTTTTACCAATTGGGGCAGACTTCACCTTGATTGGTAAAATAGAAACCGGCCGCTCAATCTGACGATAGATTTTTTCAACTTTACGGATGTAGCTGTTCACGCTGTAGTGATCTTCTGCGTACTGTCCGGCCGCTTCTGCAATCGCTGCCATTTTCTTTGGATTTTCAATAAGATAGTTGACGCCTTTAGCCAAATCTTCAACGGTTGGCTCAACCAAAACCGAAACCCGATCATTAAACACTTGGGTATGCGCTTCAAGATTTGTTGCCACAATGGGCTTGGCAGCGTGAAGATAGCTATACACTTTTAATGGGACAGATGTCCCTTCAACGCGAGATGATAGTAGAATGTCGGCCGCTTCTAAAAATATAAGCGATTCTTGTGGGGAAACAAGACCTGTGAACAAAATCCATTCATTTAAACCCAGATCAGTTGCCAAGTCCTGAAGTACTTGTACCTGATGAGGTTTACCCCCTACCATCACATACTTCACGTGTGGATGTTTGTCTTTAACATTCGCAACGCTGCGAACTACCAAATCAAGCCCTTGGTAATTTTCAAACGTTCCGGTGTAGATAACAGACATACGGTTATGCAGATCATATTTATCCTTAATCTCATCGGCCGTGATTAACCGCTTTTCTTTTGCACCTGAAGCATTAAAACCAACGGCCGTGTTTTCGATATTCATATGATTCGCATTTGGATTTATCGCTTTCACCCGTGACGCCAGCTCACTGTCGATTGTAATAACAGCTTCACATGACTTAATCACCGCATCCTCAAGCCACGAAAATATCTGCTTTAAGGGCCAAAAGTTACCTACGCCAAACGTTTCTAGCTGGCGCGGTAGACTTGAATGCATATCATATAAATGAGGTACTTGGAATAAGGGAGAAAGGAAATAACCAAAGAAAGCAGCTTCCTCATGCGTATGTATCACATCGTACCGTCGACCAATCAACATAAAAAATGCCTTGAAAAACACCAATATATCTAAAATTGGCTTGATCCATGATGGACCAATTTTTATTTGATTGATAAATGGCACGCGCACCGTGCGGTGAATATTCACGTTTTTGATTGACGGTGATTCACCAATATGGTATGTGACTAGGTCAACTTCATGACCCAACTTTGAAAGCGCATTAACACGCTGATAAACGCTAATAGGTGTCCCTCTGGGTTCAAAGAAAGGTTGAGGGGCAATCATCAAAATTTTCATGCTTGTAATCCTAAGTATGAGTTCTGACACCTTAAAAACCGTCAATTTAGCCTTGATCTGGTTTGTCTTATTTTGTTTGTAGGAAAGTAGAGCGCAAAAAGCCTACGATTCCTTCACTTGGTATGATACTCACAATCCTCTTTTGCCTACTTCCTCGTGCGTGATCCAGTTATGATGATAAGGCTTTGATCGATCTACGCTTAATAGTTGATAAACATTATATGACCAATGTCTTAAGGGGACTCTTGAGAAAAATGAATGTACGGAAATTTCACCAAAGTTTAAAGCTGGTTTATCCAGTCAGGTTCATCGTCCTCAATGACAGAGTCATCTAGCTCAAGATCTGTAACAACCGTATCTAATGTTCGTGATGCATTTGTTTCGACGTACGCAACTTGGTGAGTTTGTTCTTTGTCACCATTGTAGACAACACCAACGATGTTTGCGTTCACTCGGCTTAAGCGATTAATGGCTTCCTTAACCTGCTGGCGACGCGTTTGGTTAACAAATACAACGAGTACAGTTGAGTCTGCCCAGCTGCTCAAAATAGTTGGATCAGTTACTGCGAGAACAGATGGAGCATCGATGATAATGTAATCATAAATGTCGAGGAGCCGCTCTGAAATTTCAGCCATTTTTCTTGACCCAATTAATTCGGCCGGAGATGGTGGAATGGGGCCGCTTACCAGTACGTCTAGGCCGGGAACAAGGGAACTCTGAACATAGGGTTGGATGAAATCATTCAGATCTGTATGCTCTTGGTGATGGTAGTCAAGCAGCATCGTAGACAGACCGTTTGCTCGGCTTAGATTGAAGATTTTATGTTGTGTCGGCCGGCGCAAATCACCATCAATCAACAAAACGCGATTGCCAGCTTTTGCCCAAATTACGGCTGTATTAGCAGCAATAAAGCTTTTACCTTCGCTTTGATTTGGACTAACGATCAGCAAGCGTCGATTGGTGTTATCTAAGTCAGAAAACTGAATACTTGTACGCAGGGAGCGGAACGTCTCAGAAGTAGGAGAGAGCGGAGATCGCACTGTAATGAGAGGGTCCTCTTCTTTAACAAAATCAAGCACCGGCAGTGAAACAAGTTTTGGCAGGCCAAATAGTGGCATTGAATCATCTTGAGTTTTAACCGTGTCATCCAGATATTCAATCAAAAACGCCACACATGATGCTAAAACAGCCGCGACTGCCATTGAGGTAACAATAGCAACACTTCGGCCGGAGGGAAGCTCATAAGCACTTGCTTCATCAATTACCGTAATCGCATTGATATCACCCTCTTCAGTTGAAGCCAGCAGGGAAGCATAATTGCTTTGTAATGTGTCACGCTTTGTTTCAAGGGCCGCTATCTCGTTCCGAATATTCGCAATCTCCCGCGCGCTGAACTTCTCACCCAATTCTTCACTCTTAATAATAATCTCTTCAACAGTCGCTTCAATTTGAACCTGAAGCAAGTCAAGCTGGCTTTCTACAAAGTCGCGCCTCTCTTGCTCCTCTTCCGTAACATTGCTGGGACTCACTCTAATGAGCTGCGTCGCCAGTTCATTTGCAATCACTTCAGCTCGTTCTGGGAAAATATCTTGAACCGCAATTTCAATCAGCTGTGTTTGTGGAACTGCAGCAGCATAATATTCAGGCAACCAATCTACCCCAAGCGCCTCTTTGGTTGCGTCCTTCACAATATCGCGACTGGCAATATCCGCATAGATTCCGGCTAGCTGTTCAGCTAGGAAAAACTGATTTGAGTTTGGATTTGGATCGCTAATTGCTTCTTGCCCAACCATTAATGTTGTGCTGGCAAAGTACCGTGGAGGTTGCTGACTAACCACATAAAAACTTGAGGCGCCAGCAAGCACAATTGCCAGTAAGATCAGCCACCACCACCGAAGCAACGGGGTTGTATAATTCGATAATTCCACAGCTTGTAATTCCTTTTTTATCTAATAAACGATCAGATTTAAGTAAACCTTGATATATTTTTGAAAGACTAGGCCGGTTTAGGTAAGTCCATTCTGGTCATCAGACTAAAAAACCACTCTGGTCTAAAGTCAGTTACTTTCTGCAATCTACTTATTAAGATGATGTTTGATTATTTAAAGATAGTCTAAACTAAATTATAGGAGATTACCCCATAATGTTATTTTCTTTGATAGTTAAAAATTATTTTTGACCCGTCAGGCTCTAGATTGAATTCTAGTTCCTGAAGACCTCTGAGTGCATAACGCAACTTCTCTTGCTTTTCCTGTGGGCAGTATAAAAGCAAAAATCCTCCGCCTCCGGCACCTGAGATTTTTCCGCCAATAGCCCCCGACTTAATGGCGGTATCATACATCTCGTCTAATGTCGGGTTACTGACTTTAGACGCCATCTGCTTTTTCAATTGCCAACCATGATCCAGCAATGTTCCCATCGCTTCAGGATTGCCTTGCTCAAGCTCGGTGCGAGCCACATAAACCAACTTTTTCATTTCATTCAAGATCTCTTGGCGGCTGCGTATATTCGACCTTTGCTCAGACAAAATGTTATCGGCCTTGCGAGTTACACCCGTGTAAAAGAGCATAGTATTATTGTTGAGCAAGCGCCAAGTCGTCGGATCCAGATTAATTTTTTCCGTTTTTATCTCACCGTTAGGACAAAACTCGAAGTAACGAAGTCCTCCATATGCAGCTATGTATTGATCTTGAATGCCAATGGGCTTACCCAAGACACCAATTTCGATTTTGCACGCTTCCTCAGCTAATTGTTTGGCAGATACCAACTCACCTTTTAGTGAGTACATAGAGTGAAGTGCCCCTACAGTTACAGTACTGGAGGAGCCTAAACCGGACCCTTGTGACGGGATATCGCCCATCGTGGTAATCTCTACGCCCGAGCCGATCTGGGTCATTTTAAGCGCTTCTCTGATAAGTTCATGGCTAATTTCATCAACGTGATCAACCATTTCGGTTTGCGTCCAACCCACGCGCAGTTTTTGATCAAAGCGGCTTTTAATGGTTACAAAGATATATTTATCAATACTGGTGGACAAGACACAGCCACCTTCTTGCATGAAGTAATCTTCAAAATCGGTGCCTCCACCAAAAAAGCTTATCCTGAGTGGTGTTTGAACAATTATCATTTAGAAAGTTGGTTCTCCATTTGGTTAAAAAGATATGGTTTTAAAAATTTGTTTATTCTAAAACGTGTTGGGCTGCAGTGAATGGGTTGAATGAACCAGTGAATTACTTAATAGGCGCCGCGCTGCTTGAGTACAGCAGGAATCGTTTGGAATAGGATTTGAACGTCTAGCCAGATGGTCCAGTTACGGATGTAGTGCATGTCTAGATTAACACGGTCTTCGTATGAGATATTTGATCGGCCGCTAACCTGCCACAGCCCAGTCATGCCGGGAAGTACAGTCAGAAGATTGGTGCTCCAATTTTGATACATCTTTGTTTCTTCTGGCGAGATCATCCTTGGCCCAACCAAAGACATTTGACCCATCAAAACGTTAATTAACTGAGGCAATTCATCTAAACTTGTTTTTCTCAGGATATTTCCAGCACGGGTAATTCGGGGATCGTTTTTGAGCTTGTGATTCTGTTCAAGTTCTGCTTTCAATTCAGGGTGCTGCTCAAGGATTTCATCCCCATTGATATGCATTGTTCTAAATTTGAGGGCATCAAATTGCTTACCGTTCATTCCCATCACGCGGCGTTTGTAGAAAGCGGGTCCTTTAGAGTCCATTCGGATCCAGATGGTTAGGAATAAAAAGATAAAAGCAAGTGGGACAGCAAGCATTGCTAAGATTAAGTAATCAAGGAGCCGTTTAACAACTTTTTCAAGATTAGTGAGCCTTGCTTTGCGAACCTGGACAAGGGGAGCAAACGCCATCTCTTTGACCTCAATACCGGTCGTAACAATCTCAAACAGACCCGACGACAGACGAAGGTTGAGCCCATCTATCAACCCATATTTTTTAAAGATATCAACAATCTCATCCCTTGAAAGCGAACTGGTGGCAATAATCAGCTCTTCAATCTCAAAAGCTTCGATGAGATGCTCCAGCAGCTCCAAATTACCAAGGTAGCGGAGGTGCTCATAAACTTCAGTGCCCAGTTCTCCATTTTGGTTATCAACAAAACCCACAATGTCCAAGCCTGACGTGTTCCATCTAGAAAGCTGAGTAGCCAGAGAGATAGATTCTTCGTTGGTACCAACAATTAGGGTTGGGCTCAAGAAATAACCATAACCACGTAAATAATATACTCCGCGGCGAATCAGGTGACGACCACCAGAAATGAGAACAACGCTCAATAGCCAAGAAGCTGCCAGCCATCCACGAGAGAAAATGAGTGCTGGTGCGAAAAATCCAACCACAATCACACACAGCATTGAAAAGCTAACAGACCTAAAAATTAAGCTGTACTCTTTTATGCCACCCAGCAGATATTTTCGGTTGTAGAGACCGTTTAAAATAAAAGTGAACAACGTTAAAGAAAGAAGACTGGCCTGTAATCTAATGTAAAAAGGGGTGTCAGGAATAATTTCTAGCTGGAAAACTTGAATTCCCAGTTCAAATCGGGTGATAAATGCGAGCCAAACCGCCAGAGACATAAGCCCGAGGTCATTAATGAGCAGTACAAAGTGGAAAAGAATCCACTGCTGTCTACGCATTGAAGGAGAGATGGTGTATTCAACTTGTTTTGTTTCTAGAACTTCTAAGCTTGGTTCTCTAGTTACCAATGATTCCATCGTAAATCTCCTCTAATCGGCCGGTGATCGCTAGCCAATCATGGTTTTTTCTTAAAAATTGATGACCAGCCTCGCCAATCCTGCCAGCCACTACAGGATTATCAATTAATTCAATCGTCTTTGACGCAAATTCATCTGGGATATCTGCGATGCAAAATTCTTCATTTGGCACAGCAGTTATTGCTTGTGCTGATTGTGGGGTTGTGATTACAGGAACACCACAGGCCATCGCCTCAAGCACTTTATTTTGAATGCCTGCGCCATACACAACCGGAGCAACTGCAACGGTTGCTTTATGAAGATAAGGACGCATGTCATCAACTGTGCCGGTAACAACAATGTTTGGTTTTTTGCCCGCTTCTAAAATTTCAGGGGATGGATCTTTTCCAACCACATACAGTTTTGTTTCTGGAACTTTTTCCCAAACTTTTGGCATAATTTTGTCAACCAAATTAAGGACCATGGTCACGTTTGCGTGGTAGCTCATTTTACCTGTCACAACAAGTGTTGAAGTATCCCGCTTTACGCTCTTGTCCGGCCGAAAGTAATCTAAGTTCACCCCATTGGGTAATACGATTATGTTGGGCGTTTCCGTTGAATTCTTTGATAACGCTAATAATGCATGCTTGTCAGCAGTTGATGTAACCAAAACTGTTTCAAATTGATTGACAAGCCATCCTTCAAACTTTTCGGTGCGACGTAGGTCAAGCTTTGTTATTATAGACCCAAAGAAGCTCTTGCTTTGGTTAACAGCTTGTTTAAAAAGATGAGAAATACTGTCTACACTGTCCCACACGACTGGGACATTTGTATTCTCAAGAAAGTGGAGTCCGTATCGCGATCCTCGAAGATGTTCTACATGAATCATGTCAAACTGTTCAACATCATCAACTAAATCAACAAGTTTTGGTTCCCAAGAGTAGAAAGATTGCAGAGGTTCACCTGAGAAGTAGCCAACCAAACATCTTAAAGCAGATTTCCATGTGGGCATTTGCGTAGCTAAGACTTCATCACAAACAGCCTGTAGTGCATCAATATCTTTTCTGTCTTCATCATTAACCCATAGAGTCAGAACCGTCACACTGTGACCGAGGTCGGTTAGTGAGCGTATGATGTTATAGGGCCTTACCCGAATGAGGTTTGGCACGTATGGAACGACAAAAAGGATTTTCATTTTAAGGGTTGCCTCTATTCACCTGTACCGTAGTGAATGGCTGTTTGAGTTTCAGTCCCTGTAACAAATCTTTGAAAAATTTCTGCTACGGCTAAACCTGAAAACATGAGGAAGAGTGAGTCCAGAGGCAAACGATAGCGAACCAGAGCCCATGAGAGTAAATGGATACCTGTATACGCAGCAATAAATAAGATCACCAAAACCAAAGGAGATGACAAATCCCGATCCCACCGGCGTATTGCCATCCACAATCCCACCAGAGTAAATGGTAGGGCTACACCGAAGCTCATTACCCTAGACAAGTTGCTGATCGCACTGCTGTGTACGGAAGGCCAAAACATGAAATAAGAAGGAATACGGCTGAGTGAAAGTAGAACATACCGGCCGGGTTCATCCACAATAAATTCGATGGCACGTGACATCAGCTCATCCTCAAGTTCTGCTTCACTTAAAGTATGGAGCTCTTCAGGTATAAGCTCTAAGTATGTTTCTGTGGGCAAGATCGAAATGAACTTTGTACCGTGGATTGGATGATTCCCCCAATAAAAAGCAAATCCAGCATTTGTGTTGACGAGCACAAATTGATCAAAGCGACTGTAGTTAAAGGCTGTAATAGGCAGAATAGACCCAACAATAATTAGACTAGCCAGTGCAAGTTCGAAAATTCGTTTCCGTCCGCTTGACCACCATATCCAAACAAACATGATAGGTGTAAACAGCAAAAACAACTGCCTAAAAAGAACCGTAACTGCTAGTGCAATCCCAAAAAACAGGGCTGTTTTCCATTTATACCCATCGCTTTTCTCGCTAAGCTGGATAGCAAAATAAAATGATATCAAAATAGCGGTAATGTAGACTGGCTCTGTCATCAAAGCAGCGGTGTAATAAACAAAGTAAACATAGACAGCGACCCAAGCTGCAGCGATCATACCAGCAACATGACCAAACAGCTTTTTCCCAATCTGAAAGGTCAGATATGGGTGCAGTACGCCGACTATCAAAACTTGGATGACACGAGCGACGATTGGGTTACGACCAAAGATAGAATAGACACCAATTAGGTAGCTTGTATACAAGTAGCTCCAGTGAGCCGTTGGTTCACCGGCTGGAGTCACTGGCCACCATGGGTCAGCAAACGTGAAGCCATAGCCATCTATGACTCGATTGGCCAAGAAATGATATGAGAGCTGGTCATAGATACCCGGCAATACGGTTACCCCATTACCTAAGTAAATTGCACTAGCTAGTCTGAGTAAAACAGAAACGAGAATAATGATCGGTAAATATAGTCTTTCGATGTTTTGGTTTGATAATCGCTCAGCCATAGATTGCGTCCCAAGCCTTGTATGTTTTGTGCCAATCGAAACGAGTTTCAACCGTGGTGCGACCCTCTTGGGCTAAAATTGCTGCTTTTTCAGGATTGTTGAGTAAATCAACAATTCTCTCAGCAAAATCAGACGCTGTATCAGCGATGTAGATATCTTTTTGATCAGAGTACCCAACACCTTCAGCACCAACTGTTGTGGATACGATAGGTAGTCCCCAAGACCACCCATCAATTATCTTGACTCGCATTCCTCCACCAGAGTGAAGTGGCACAATAAACACCGCTGTTTCCTCTAAAAAGGGTACAGGATCATCAACGTAACCAGTCACTTCTAAATTAGTTTTTCCGTCATCTTCCGCTAGCTCCACTGGAGGGTTTTTCCCAATCACAGTCAGTAGGGCATCCGGAGCTTCTTGTAAAATTTTTGGCCAAACACTTTCATAAAACCAAACCATTCCCTCAGCGTTTGGAGGCCAGTGCAAACCACCTAAAAATGTTACTCGGCGGCCATTCCTCTTCCGATCAATTGACTGCTTAACGGTGGGGTCAACGCATATTGGAATTGTTGGCCCAGTAATCATGTCCGCAGTTCCGTTAGCAACTGCTTTTAGGGCTTGTCGATCCTCGTTTGTAACCCAAACAACATCATCAAAATCGATGCAAGTATCGATTTCATACTTAGCCATTTTTTTACCTTCAAGCCCTAGAACCCACTTTTTAAGTGGGTTTGATGTGTTTCCAGCCATACGCTCAGGAACAAGATATACGGCATTATGCTGGTCCAGAACGAACTTAGGTGGATTTAACACATAATCTTTGATTTTTAAAGCATAGGGGGCCATCCAAAGCTGATCGGCATGAACGGCATCGAATTGAGATTGCATCGCTAAGCCTTTGATCAGTTGTTCCATCTCTGGCACAAGGTCTCTTGCAATTAGAAAAGGCTCGTTACTGATAAGGCTTTTAGCAAAGAAATAGGCATCTTTTACCTTAGAGCGGTGCATCATGACCGTATGAACGTCAGAGCACAAACTTTTGAGGTAGGCTAAAGATTCAGGGGTGTCGTTTGGCCTCTGAAAAGCAACTAATGTGACGTCATGTCCTGCAGAAACTAGATACTGAAGTACATGAAGGCTGCGCACTTTGGGTCCTGCATCGGCCGGGTATGGAACCAGTTGTGATAAAAATAGTATGCGCATGGTTACATCTGAGGCAGTCTCTGAATTAGTTGCCAATATTGGGAAGCTAAGCTTTTCATGCTGACTCGTCTATTGTGGGACTTGGAAAACCACGAAAGTGGTATTAAAACCAGACGAGGGAGTGAGGAAAGAAACAGAATAATCTTGTAGAGCTTCGCAGCTTTTCGCCCATGATTTTTATTAAAGTAGAGGAGTTTGCTTTCATACAACCTTAAGAACATTTCTGTCTTCACCAACTTTGTACTTTGCCCACCTAGATGGGTTACCAGTGCTTCCGGATGCCAGTGAATTTCCCACCCGCTCCCCTGCATTCGATAACATAGATCCACCTCTTCAGAGTACATGAAGAATTCTTCATCCAGCCCACCTACTGTGTTCATAATAGAATTACGAGTCAGAATGCATGCTCCCATTATGACATCAACTTCTCTTGGTTCACTCGTAGACCAATCATTCATGTCATAGACACCGTGAGGCAAAAGTTTGTCCATATGGAACAAACGCCAAAACTCCCGCCCCAAAGTTGGCTTAGGATAACAGGATTCTTGAAGTGAACCGTCAGGGTTCAAAAGACGAGCCCCAACAGCGCCAACGTTTGGATGTGAATCTAGGTATGCGATCAACTTCTCAATTGCATTATCATGAACGATCGTATCGGGATTTAACATGAGTAAATATTCCCCTTTGCCCTGCTCAAACCCAACATTATTTCCAGCCGGAAAACCTAAATTTTCTTTTTTGTCTAACAGCTCAACCCAAGGATAAGCTTCTTGAAGCATCTCAACGGTGCCGTCAGAGGAGTTATTGTCAACGACCACGGTCTGCATGCCTTGGCCTTGTATCTCAAGGTTATTCGACAAGGAGATCAGAGAATCTAGGCAGTCAGCCAACAACCCTTTGGTATTCCAACTTACAATGATGATTGATATTTTGATCGGTTTCATAAGGTAATTACCCGACTTAATTTATTTAGCAGTTATTTTCATCAAATAGACAGCCAAACAAATGTCTGTTAGTAAATCGTAACAAAGATAATTTACGAAAAGTTAAAATGGATTGCACTCAAAGTGATTTTCAAGAAAAAACTCTGAGAACAAAGTGTCAAACACACGGTGTTACATAATTATTTGACCGTGCTGCAAGGCTTTACAATTAGGTTGATTCTGCTTCAGCTTCTGAACTAAGGCGCTTTATCGCAACCACTCCGCCCATGAACAACCACGCGATGATGCTTGATCTAAATCCATTGAAGCCCACATTGTAAACGAAAGGCAAAACCCAGTCGCCAAGCCCACTTGATACTATGGTCCCGACAAGTCCGCCTAGGACGCCAATCAGGTAAGCATCTTCAAAAGATGACGGCTTCACCTTTTTTCGAAGATTCCACGACAGCTTGCCTACTCGGAATAAAAACCACAAAAAGAGGACAAGACCAACAATTCCAACTTGTGCGTACAAGTCAACATACTGACTATGAGAATTAAATTGTACGGCATAACCGCGAATGGGGAACAATGGTGTAATGTTGTAGTAGTTTGCTGGTCCAAGACCGAATACCGGACTAATGCTAGTAATTTCACCAACAATTGCCCATGCGTCTAAACGAGTGCCCAAGCTATATTCATTATCACCAATCAAAATATAGTTTTGCAAAATAAACTGAAGCTGAAAAATACCGGCTAAGGCACCTACAGTTGCAAATAACACACCTTGTTTAGGATACGCTAGCCAAACAATAACCCCCATTGCAGCGATTAAAGGAAGATATCCTGATACCCATCCGCGTAAAATAAAGAAGGCTACGTAGAGGGCCATTAAAGGAACAGACAGGCATGCGGCGCGCCAGAACCAATGAAGTTTTGTATTCACAAGAGCTTGGCTTAAACCCATCGCCCCAGACCATAGAAACAGCATACTCCCAGCTGCACCTTGAGCAAAAACGGTTGTTAAAATGGAACTGATTTCACCGGGAGCCACACGTAAAATGTAGTAGTACATTCCTCCCACAAGAAGGACGGCTAAGCCAATCACTAACCAGTTAATTGAATGTATCTGAGAACCAACCCACCAAAAGGCAGCTGCAGAAAAAATAAAAATGGAAAGGCCGCCTAGCTGAGCTGCAATAGATGTTTCTTCAGCAAATGAATACCAAGCGAATTGGCCGACTAGGAGAGAAATGCAGGCAAATAGGATAAACAAAATAAGCGGGGTAAAGGTTTCTGGACTGTATATCTTCAATGTTTTCTGGTTCACAACAAAGTCCAGAGCCCACAGCCCAATCATCATTACTAGGGCAATCATGGCGGCATTGACTGATGAGCCTGTACCCGTGCCAATTTGGAAGTTGATAAAAATTGCCGCAATGAGAATAAACGCCATCCCAATTCCCATAAAATCAGACACATAGTTAATTGCGATAACAAGAATAGGTAGAACTAGGAGAATTGGAGCATGACTGGGATTGTCTACAAGGTAGATGGGCAATAAAGCAGCCGCCACCAGTGCAAAAATCGCTAAGGAAACACGAATTATCCGTCCCCTTTGGGGTAAGATATCTTCTCTATAAATTTTTTCGGCAGTTATTTTTGCTCTTGAGATGGGTCCTATTTTTTCAAGCATTCTACTACTTCCATAAACTGAGGGAGAATTACCCCCCAGTCATACTTTGAATGTACCAAGGCATATGCTTCATCAGCGATCGATTGAGCGAGGGAGTCATCATGTAACAGCCGAACAACTTCATCTGCAAAATCACGAGGAGCATCTGCTTTTTGATAGTGCACTCCGGGGATAGCGTCTAAACCTTGCGCCCCCTTTGATGTTGCTACCACGGGTGTGCACAATGCCATGGCTTCTAGAATTTTCAGGCGAGTTCCACCACCAACAAGTAGTGGAGCCAAGCTAACGGCCGACTCTGCTATAAGCGGCCGAATATCATCAACAAATCCAACTAGTTTTACGGCCGAATTTTCAGGCAGCAGCTTGTTTTTATGATCACCTGTAATTGTTAACTTGACATCAGGGACACGCTCTTGAATGATGGGCAAAACTTTGCCCACAAACCAAACCATCGCATCATAGTTAGCAAAAAAACCATATGAGCCGGTGTAAATCAGCGTGTTCTTTTTCTTTTTACTTGTTTGATAGTCAACATACTGAGCAACATCAACCCCGTTTGGAATAACATGACAGGGCACATCCGGCTGATTAATGTTTTTCTCAAACAATACTTTTTCTTCAGAAGATACAACCGTACACGCTTGATAATGATCAAATACTTTTTCAACAAAGTTTTTGTGTTTGTACCAAGTCAGTTTGTATCTGCTCCGATGAAGGAGTGATTCAATTTCATTTGGCTGATCGTGCATAACACCTAACTCAAGTTCTTCAAAAATAGCCGGGATGCCTTTCAGATATTCACCATAAGCGGCCGCTTTTATTTGAGATGCTATCACGATATCAATATCTTTCTGAGCCAACACCGCTTCAATTGCACCAACCATTTTGTCGGAAAATGTATCTAGAAAAGAGTGTGGCGTTCGGTTTAAAGGTGCAAGTCGTTTACGAATGCCTGTTAGCTGACCTGATTCCCAAGGAATGGTAATGATGTCACAGCAAATATCGGCCAGCCCAGCTTTGTCGATCAGTGGCTGATCTTCAAAACTGATCAATGTTATTTTATGACCAGCATGAGCTATACCTTTTAGCAAATTAAAAATTCTAAGCCGGGAGCCATTATTTGTTGGGTACGGATACCATGCGGAAAGGAATAGAATATTCATGCGCGCTGGGTGAGACGAGAGAGGATGAGCTCTATTTCTTGAAACATTCTTGTTATGTCGTAGTTCTGTGCAGCATCTGACAATCCTTTTTTAATGAGTGACGCTTTTTTCGCCTTATCCTTGATCAGAGTTTCTAGCTTTTGGGCTAGCTCAACTTCGCTACCTGGCGTAAACGTTAGTGCATTCACGTTGTTATCCAACAACTCGGCCGCACCACCAACGCTTGTCCCAACAACTGCCACGCCTGAGGCCATCGCCTCAATAATGACCCGGCCGAATGGTTCAGGCCAGACTGATGCGAAAACAAAAATGTCTGATTCTGCATACAGCTCAGGCACCTTAGTTTTATCAACACTACCATTAAATACGACAAAACCTTCTAGCTGCATTTCTTTGACCAAATTTTTAAGATCAAGTTCATATACAGGATCGCCACTGCCAACAATATTCAGGCCAACATCAGTTATTCCAACTTGAACAAGCTCATTGATTGCAAGAATAATCGTCTTTACCCCTTTGTCAGGGATGATCCTACCTAATGAGAGCAGGTGAATCACCTTGTTTGATGAGGGCTGTCGGGTTTTTGCAATTGTTTGGTACGGCCGTGTGTCAATCGCTCCATAAACGATGTGATTTGATTTGAAACAAATTTCCTGCTGCTCAAGTTTGTCTTTCAAGTAATTTGAACAAAAGATGCCAACAGACAAATCTAGTTTGGCAGGTGTTTCACGGCTCAATATAGCTTTTGCAGGTGCTGACAAAATTGCTTTGGGAATGCCCTTAATCCAGTTTGATGGCTTCGCTTCCCAATAATTTTTGAATTGCGGCGGCAGCGAGGGCCAGTAATCACCTAAATAGTAAGCAACCCGGCCGGGTAATAGCATTTCAATGTAAGCTGGAATGTCGCGCGGAATATTCCACATGCCCCAGATCAGGACTGAATCCGGCCGAAAATGACTTATCGTTTCGTCCACTGCAGCTTTTGATTCATCAATTCGCTTTTGCCGATGCGTAAAAAACCTTATCGCATTAGATAATGAAGCGATATCCATCTCTAGATTTAGGGTTCGAGACACATAATCCGGATCATTTACCTGATCTGAGCCCAAATATTTACTTGTTAATACTCGAACATCATGGCCGTTATCTAAGAATTGCTGTGCAATCTCTTGGCACCACTCTTCATATCCACCCCGTTGCTTTGGTGGGTAAAAGTTTGTCACAAACAGAACGCGCATCTTGATAGTCAAACAGCCAATCTCTCAGCTAAGATAGAGTTAAGCCTCTCTTCCATCTCGTCAATCATACGCTTCATGCTGAAGCGTTCTAAAATTTCCTGCCTACCACTACCTGCCAAACGCTGACGGAGTTCAGGATCACTTTTTAACTCCATCAGTCTTTGAGCCAGCTGAATGTGATTTTCTTTTTCAAAAGTTAATCCAGTTTTACCTTCAACCAGCAGTTCCCCACTACCACCGGTTAAAGTGCCAACAACTGCCAAACCGGAAGACATGCCTTCCTGCATCATCCGTGAAAGTGGCTCTTCCCAAATTGATGGAAAAGCAAGAACATTAAAGTCTTTAAGAACCTTATGCATTTCAGAGCGGGGCACTTTCCCAAAGAAGTTGACAAAGTCTGTTAAATCATTTTCTCCAGCATAGTTTTTTAGTCTTTTTTCATAGTCTGGGTGTCCAGCACCAACGATGGTCAGGCTTAAGCCATCTAACTGGTTGTGTTCCTTTAAATAGGCTAAGGCTTCCAAGATTGTATGAACGCCCTTGTGTGTATTTACAGAGCCAGCATAGAGAACCCTGAGCCCGTTAGATAATCTGTCCATTTGCGAAGCTGGTGCAAACAGGTCGGTTTCTACTCCATTATGCAGCACAGACAAAGAGCTCAAAGGAATACCAGCCTCTTTATTTAAGCTGCCCATTACCGCTTGGCTAACGCACATGACGTGGCGAAATTCAAGTTGGAACCGATCATTATCTCGCTTGATGGCTGCTAATGGAATTTGACCTACCAGCGATTTTACAACTCGTTTAATGGGATTCCCTGCCGGATCCGACCAGTATGCGGTGTGCGGGTCAAGGGCATACGGCCAGTCATTAGCAATCCAATAGGCTACACGATCAGGCATCATTTGCTCAGCCACCCACGGCACTCCTCGAGACATGTTGTACATTAGATGCACGAAGACAATGTCGGGCTGAAAGGATTTGATCACCTCTTCAGTGTTTTTTAAGTTCTCATCCAGCATTTGTTTTCGGCGAAGCTCACGAATAGGGTCGTAATTGTAAACATCACTGTCTGGATGCAGTATGCGAGACACATTCCCCTCAACAACGGGTTTATCTACACCATGGGTGCTGGTCAGAATATGGGTCTGATGACCGCGCTCGATAAAAATCTCGCTACAGTCTCTTACCAGTTGTTCCCATCCTCCAATGCTATGAGGAGGGTAATATGATGTGACAAATAATATCCGCACGTTACTCTCCTTTTCTATTTCTGCTGTCCATCAAGAAGGTGATTCATAATGAGTTCAATCTTTTCGACAGTTGTATCCCATGAAAATTCAGCTAGAGCTTTCGCTTGTGCTTTTTTACCCAACTTTTCACAGAGTTCTGGATCAGATAGCGAAGATAGCATAGCGGCCGACAGAGCCTCAGAATCATTAGGCGGAATCAGCAGTCCATTTTCCCCATGGCTCACAACTTTTTGAATGTTTGGAACATTAGGTGCAATTACCGCTTTGCCGCCTGCCATATACTCGAACAGTTTCAGAGGGCTCTGTGCAGCTGAAGCAGGAGAAAGCTTTGGGTTTACCAACGCAACCTGCGCTAATTTCAACACCTTTGGAACCTCTGAGTGGGGCAACTTTCCAGTGAATACGACCCGATCACTCAACCCTTTATCAGCAACAAGCTGCTGAATTTCATCATATTGTGGGCCGTCTCCAATTAGCAGTAGTTTGGCTTTTGGGTGAGCCTTCGCAACCGCTTCGAAAGCATCAACAACCAGATCTAACCCGTGCCACAGACGAAATGTGCCTACAAACGCAGCAATGGGTTCCCCGTTTAAACTATATTTGGCTTTTAAATCAGACAGTTCATAATCGGCCGCAAACAAATCTACATGGGCCCCATTATCAATAGCCGTTACCTTTTCGGGGGGCAAATCAAAACGTTCTATCCACTTTTGGCGCAGAGGTTCACTTACGGTTACCACATGGTCAGCCATGTGAAACAAACGCCGATTGAGCCAGTGAATCACCCGCCATTGCCGATCTGAAAGCTCAATCCCGAGCATTTCATACTCTTTAAAAACATCCCCATTAATTTCAAGGATTAGTGGAGCACCTAACCATTTCGAAGCGATCAGCCCGCCATAGTTCAGAAGCCAATACCGTTCATAAAAGACATCAAAATCTTTGCATGTTTTAATCACCATGCCTGCATAGCGTAGGCTATCGAAAAAATGGAAGTAGGGAAGCTTCAGCTTGGTTTGGAGAAAGCCAATACCACTGCGGAAAAACTTAAATATGCGACTGCCGTAGAAACCCATGGGAATTTTAGTCCAGCTATCCCAATCATCTGAGTATTGATAGATACCCTCTGGTGTTGTTACAAAACGAACGCAATGATCCCGTTTTTCCAAGGCTTTAATAACCGCCTTTATATGAAGTGGGGAAGCGGTAACCTGATTAAGCTTGGCGTCTTCAATTTGCCACAGATATCCGACTTTCATAATTCCCTGTTGTTTGAATAGGTGACGACGGGTAATAGGATCCAGCCGCAACACTTTCAACTAACTTTCGAACTTCAACCTTTTTTGATTGAATATTAAAAAGAGTAATGACGCGATCACGCATCCATTTGGATTGAGACTCCTTTTGATCAATTGAGGCACTATCGTACTCAATCAGCAACTCTGCAAGCTGGCCATTTGTAAAATACAAGTATTCTTTCGGCAGCATTTCATCGGCACCCCGCCAGAAATGTGAAAATACCAATCGGCCAGTAGACATCGCCTCTAACGGAGAGACCTGGAGTCCTTCTGAGTACCCGTTTGAGATAATTACATCGACATTTTTGTACCAGTCTTTTGGCTCATCAACATGGCCATAAAAAGTGACATTCTCTTGCATGTTCAGCCTTGAGACGGTGTCATGCAGTGCGTCATGATAATCTCTGTATGCAACATGTCGGCCGCCCCCAATGTGCAAGTGTAAATGAGGATGGGTTTTCAACAGGTCGTAAAACGTTAAGATGAGTTCATAGACCCGTTTACGCGGCGTCAAATGGCACAAAATTCCGATATCACCATTATATGTCTTGCGAATCAGAGAAAATTTTTCAGAATCTACGGCACCCGCCACAACTTCAACCTTGTCTTTTAGCTGCGGAAATCTAGCCAGTACCTCTTGCTTTTTTGCTTCTGCCACGACAATTAACAGGTCAACATTTTCCCAGTTCACTCGATCTGCCCATTCGTTCAGTTCAAAGCGATGTAGGCGAGTCACAATTTTGCAGGTTTTTGCCATATGGGAGGCGGCCGCCAGAAGGTGGCTAGACCACTCAAAGAAGACTAGGTCATTTTGCATCATCAATCGTTTTAGGTCTCGGTTAAAGAGATATCGATTAATGCGGGCATGAAAAACAGGCGACTTAATTCTACGACGCTGAAACAAAGTCACGTCATGATAAGCTCGAAATTCTGCGTAGATTTCGTGGAAGAAATCCCACGTATCCTCAATAGCAACACCTAGTTTCATCTAAAAAATCACCTCAAGCAGATCAGAGTAAAGGGATGAGAGGTGGTCAGATATTTGTTCAGGCTGCTCTTGGAAAGAGTGATTGCACAAATATTGAACACAATTTGCGATTGACAATTTTTGAGGGGTCAATTTTTACCGCTTCAATAAAATACTTTCTGACTAATGATGGTTTGCCTTCAAGATAATTCTCGAAGGCCAGATTTACAGCTAGACTGCCGAGCTCGTTTTTACGAACAGAAGTTGGTATTTGTAGCTCAGACGGCAGATGATCAAACACGGAAACCATGTACTGCAAGGGGTCAGGCGATGAGGGAGAATAGGCCCAGCCTTTCAGTGTTTCGAGCAAGTCTGCACCCTGTTTGGCTTTAAGGTCAGGTGAAATTTGTACCGCTTGGGCAATATCTTGAGTCGCCATGTCGGTATCACCAGACAAAAAGGCACGGGCGGCCGACTTGATTAACGCGGCCGATTTGGCTTTTGTTGCCATTTCGAGCCATTCTGGTTCGAGCGGGCCATCTAGAATTTTGCCCAAAACAGCAAACATGGCTGTCTTCATCCGCGTCGTTTCACGAGTCATTTGTTGGCTGTGCACACGATACATGGAAACGCTATCTGCAACCCACGCCATTTCACACCCGGCCGCGCTTAAGCGGAGCCACATATCCCAGTCTTCACAAGCTCTTAGGCTTTCATCAAACGGCTCGACCCGCTTGATCCATTCACTTTTTACAACCGCAGAACCTACATGTATTCGATTTCCCAGTAGCCATTCTTCCGGCTTGTCAGGCATGCCCATACCGTAAGTTTTACCAATTGGCTCTCCCTCTTCATTAATCAAAACAGAGTTACCAGCACACATCCCTAAATTTGATTTTTTTTCAAATTGTTTGAGTAAAATATCCAGCTTTTTTGGAAAGAAAAGATCATCAGAATCTAAAAAAGACACATACTCACCAGTCATATTGCGTAAACCAGTGTTGCGCGCAGCTGACAAGCCAGCATTCTCTTGGTAGATATAAGTTACCCGGCTGTCTGTAAAGCTTTTAGCGACTGCAGCGGTGTTATCCGTTGATCCATCATCAACAATAATAACTTCCAGATTTTGCCAAGTTTGGCTTAGAGCGCTATCGACCGAAGCTTTTAAATAGTGCCCTTGATTATATGCTGGAATAATTATGTCAACTTTGGGATTGAACATTTTAGTCGCTATGCGGTTTCCATATCCTTTTCACCAAACGATACAGCGGTCTGCAAGTCAGCAATCCCTTTAGCTCCTGTGCCATTAACAATGGCAAACCCCATCGCCTGCTCAACCCGATCAATGTAACAACTTAAATCATGACTAGCAAGATCAGCACCCACGTTGTAGACCCCTTCTACTAAATTAAGTCTAACTTTATACTCAACTTTGCCCTGTTCGCCAGCTTTGTAACTAGGGGTATCTATATCTAGCCACCGGGTTGTCGCATCGTAAACCATAGTGCCATCAGGCTGGCGGATGCTAAAAGCGCATACGGGGCTCTCCATGTCCTTGTTAACGTCAAATGTTACAACAATTGATGCTTCGTCCCCTGGCTCAAATGTTGTGACATTGTCACCAACCGAGTTGAACATGCTCACGTTAGTAATATCAGCCGCGAATGACATAACACGCTGAGCCAGCCCGTTTTCAGTTGATTTGTTTGATGGAATTGCTTCTTGAGAGGCTTTTTTAGCGGCCTTTCGAATGACGTCCGAGTAAGCTACAACGGCTTCAGCTGAGGTTCCCTCGAATACACTTTTGCCGCTGTACATGACCATACCGCGGTCGCAAACCCGTCGAACCGCGTCCATATCATGTGTCACAAAAATGAGGGACGTCCCTTTAGCCCGCAGATCATCCATGCGTTTATAGCATTTTGCTCTGAAAGCAAAGTCACCAACGGCTAAGACCTCATCAACCAACAGCACGTCTGGATCAACGTGAGCTGCGATGGAAAACCCTAAACGCGCATACATTCCAGACGAATATCGTTTGACCGGTGTGTCTATAAAGTCTCCAATCCCAGCAAAATCTAGAATATCGTCAAAGCGTTCATTAATCTCTGCTCGACTCATTCCAAGAATTGTACCGTTCAGATAGACGTTTTCACGGCCTGTTAGGTCAGGGTGGAATCCAGCTCCCAGTTCAATCAGAGCAGAAAAGCGGCCATTTACATTAATTAGCCCACTCGTTGGTTTAGTCACCCCAGACAGTAGTTTTAGAGTTGTTGTTTTACCAGCGCCGTTTGGCCCAATAATGCCCAGTGATTCTCCGGGTTTTAATTGAAAGCTAACATCATTGACAGCGTAATGGTACTCGGCTTGACCAGTAGAACCGATATTTCTGAAAACATCACGTACAGAGGTAACGGTCTTCCCCAGCTTGTAACGTTTGATAATGTTGTTGAATTCTATTGAGTAATTCATTTAAACGATGTCCGCGAAGTTAAATTCGAGTCTTTTGAAAAGCCAGTAGCCAAATGCTAATACAACAAATGAGATGATAGCTGCCAATCCAAAGTATTCGTTTAGTCCAGAATCATATAACAATACGTTTCTGTATGATTCAATGATGGCAGCCATGGGGTTGATGAAATAGAGGCTCAAAAGGTTTTCAGCACCACGGCTTGCCAACTGTGCCTCGACCAATGAAACAGGATAGATAATAGGGGTTGCATACATCCAAACCTTCAAAATGAGGATAACCACGTGGCTAACATCTCGGAAGAAAACATTTAGCGCAGATCCGATCAAACCAATTCCAAGCACAAGGCTCAACTGAACAATCAGGATTACAGGCAAGAAAATCCAGTTCAGCGTAAAGATCGGCCGTCCATAGTAGAGCATGAAACCGATCAAAACCACAAAGGCGATCAAGAAATCAACCAATCGAGCTGCAACTTCTGCCATTGGTAAAATTTCTCTGGGGAAGTAAATCTTAGAAACAAGACCCATGTTGACAACCAAAGATTGAACCGAGCTTGAGATCGATTGCTCAAACAAGAGCCATGGGACGAGGGCTGAATAAGAAAAAATGATGTAGGGAATTTCACCCGTATCCATCCGCACAACGAAGGTAAAAACAGCCGTGAAAATAAGAGCTAAGGCCAAAGGTTGAACAACTGCCCAGAGTCCACCTAATACCGATTGCTGGTAGCGTGCTTTTACTATCCGGCCAGTCCAAGAAATGAGCAGGTCTTTGTGAGCAATGAGCTGCCCAAGTTGTGTTCTGTTGCTTGAATAAGTTGTCATCGTAATTTAAACAAAGTAAACCAAATTCCGAAGCCGATCAATAAGCCAATCAAGCTAGTAATAATGCCAACGGTTAGAGGGACGGCCGGAGAAAACCCCGTTTCTTCGGTTAATTGATCCTCTGGAATATAATTATTTGTCTCCTCAAGGCTTGGGTCTAGCAAATTTTCCGTGGAAGTTTCGTCTCCCACATTTTCTTCTTCTGGCAATGTTAATTCTAGCGTCGGTAGTTCAGCAGAATCTGGTAGGTATCCGAATGAATACCATGCACCGTTTCGATCTGCTGAGTCCATCCACCAAGATGCCAAAAGCAAATTCCCACGGCTTATGACAGCTGTTGGAGCACTTGGGTCAAAGTCTAGCGTTTTTGGTCCCTGAATTAACGGCTGCAGGTTTGACCACTTGTTTTCTTCATATCTTGAGTACCACATACCGTGGCAGCAGTCCCCTAAACGATTCCCAAGAATAGCGTGCAAACCACCATCACCGTCTTTCAGGAATACGGCATTTTCATACTCTCCAATGTGAGGCCAAATTTTCTGAGGCTCTGACCAATACCGACCATCATTTGGGGAAAACCGCATAAACTTTGAGGTTGGGCTACCGTCTTGATACAAAATAATAATCCGATCATTGATAGTGGTAACGGAAGCCCAGTCAGATTCGTATTCCCCTTCATTGCGCTCAGCAATAACGCGCGGCCTAGACCAAGAATCTGTCTCAATAGATTTTTGGCTGTATAAGATTTGCTCTCCAACCCCTCTCTCTGCGTTCCAGATGCTCCACACAGCGTGCAAATCCCCAGCATCATCAATATGCAAATCAACTGCGGCCGGTAAAAACAGATCACCCGGTGCTAAATAAACCACTTCAGCATTTGACCATGTTTCCCCACTGTCTTCAGAATAGGCTTCATAAAGACCTAGCCCCGCTTCATAGCCTTCGTAAACAATGGTAAGCTTCCCATCGCCGTCTGCAACAAAAAATCCATGAGGGATAGGACCTGCATCATTTACAACAAGACGGAGCGGTGCCCACTCAGCACCTGATGATGCCAGAGCAATGGGGACTGATGTATGGTAAATATTTGCATCTTGCGCAATTCCATAGAACACAATGAGATGAAGGATGTCGTTGTTATCAACCTGTGCACCCAAGATTTCAGCCGTCCCCGCTCTTGGTGGTAACACAACGTCAACCGGAATTGTCCAGCCAACATCTTTTGACCATGTTCTATGCACAATGACCAGTCCATCTCCGGTATCTACCGTCAAACCGTGTATTAAGCCAGTGTTGTCAGCTACCAAAACCGGGGCCCGGCTATTTTTATGATACTGCGGTATTTTAGATGGATAGGACCAATCAATATTTGGAGTATCTTGTGCTAAAACAACCGTTTGATCAATGAACAGGAGAGTACCAAGAAAAATTGCGATGAATAATCCTGCGCGCTTTATTTGGGCCGAAATCATGCTACCACCTCACGACGGTTCCAAAAAAATCGAAATAGAAAATACATAGCAATTAAAAAGATGAGAGCTCCAGAAACACTCAAAGCGAGGATCGTGCTGATCACAAGCGGGCTTTGCTCAACAAGAGACGTTGTGGTTGGCTCTTCTCCCTGAAGATCCGCAAAGTCCGGAGTCGGAGCAGGTTCTTCCGTTGCCTCAATTTCTTCCACGACAACTTGACCTGAGGGTTCTTCTTGCTCAGCTTCCTCAGTATTGTCTTCCTCATTGTTATTACGCTCCGCGGTCGAGGCTACATCTCTAGCCCGAGCCAAGCCATCTACGTTTCGGCCAGAAACAAAAAACCGCTGCACGGGCCGACCACGATCAAGTGCGCTGGCAGAAAACAGCACATCTAACGTATTAAAGGCGGAAACACCTGCGACCATGACTGAGTTTTGAGGATTGTGGTCCACACCAATTAGCTGGTTTGATTCTTGTTGTTCCCAATTATTATCCGGATGAATCCAGTGATACAGGGTAAGAATTTCTTCTCCATCCTCAACTTCTAGAAATAATTGGTTCAAATGGATATCACCGGGAATATCTTTTGTTAGTGACAAGTTTCCAACCGGGTATCCAAAACCAGAAACCTGCACACTTTCCTGCCATGTCTCGCCAAAATCAAGTGACAACTTGCCCCACAAATTAGGCTGAGTCTCATTCCACTCCAACCATGTAAGGTGCAGTAGCCCATTACGATCAATTTCGATGTCGTGATCAATAATGTCATTGCTTTCCAAAAAGCGATTTTGGATAAGCAATGGTTCTGTCCATGTCACTTCAGAGTCAAGTGCTGAGTCATTGGACCGAACATAGTAATACTCTTTGCGGGAAGCCTCGCTAGC